>JBAZHY010000278.1:1670-3888 GCA_041652175.1 Pedobacter sp. | reverse complement strand
AATCTGTCTCTGTTTTTATTGGGTGTAGTATCATAATTGCCTTTTTAAATAGTGTTAGCATCAATTTTATCATATTCAAGATGTGTCCCTATGAATCGTACAAATGCCAGTTGATGTTCGAAATTAAATTTAATTACCAATCGATATGAATTGCCTTTAATATTAAAAACAATTCTACTGTCCTTTAGAATACTTGCATTCGCATAACTATTTTTTATGTCATTTGGTGTTTTCCAATCCGAACTCATTGCAGTATCATACCATGTCTTTAGGTACTGTTCTGAATCAGGATGTTTCTCCCAAAATTCCCTCAATGTACTTTTTGCAAATATTCTTTTCATAGTTCGCAATTTGAGAACAAATATAAAGAAAAATTCTCAAATTGGGAACTTTTTAAGATGAGTGAAATAACGAGAAGCGCTTGACTACACGTGGAGTTGAATATGGGGGGATGACCTGAATTGTGAACCCACTGTTTTTTGATTAAAGAGGGATGTTGATTTGAGTAAGGGTAAAGCTATAGTTAGAATAGTATTGGAATAGTATTAAGGTATAGTCAGGGTTTTTTGAGAAAAAAGGGGTAAATTCTCCAATCAATAAAATCGCCAAAGAGCCTGTGAGGAATTTTGTGTAAGTGAGGAACCCTACTATATTTAAAGTTGACATCTATTTTCAAACTTACATAATAATCTGCGATGAAAACACAGACTGCATAAAAATCAAGTCCCTGCAAATGCTCAAATTTGTAATTACTAAACGACAAAATTATGAGCAATAAAAAAGTATGCAGTGGACTTGACGTACACAAAGAAACGATTTTCGCAGCAATTAATGTAAATGGAAAGCAGTCTGAAGTCAGAGAGTTCAGCACCTTAACATCGGATGTTCGGGGGCTTGCTGACTGGCTGAAAAGTGAAGGAGTAA
Source organism: Pedobacter sp. (assembly GCA_041652175.1). Taxonomy (GTDB): domain Bacteria; phylum Bacteroidota; class Bacteroidia; order Sphingobacteriales; family Sphingobacteriaceae; genus Daejeonella. Next base: position 2,964 of record JBAZHY010000278.1, on the reverse strand, counting down.
TATCTGTAGCCATGGAAAGCACAGGTATTTACTGGGTTCCGATCTGGAATATTCTGGAAGAGTATAGCTTTAAGCTTATCCTGGTTAATCCTTATTTCATCAAGCAGATGCCCGGGCGAAAAAGTGATGTAAAAGACAGCCAGTGGATCGCACAGCTTTTAGCTAAGGACCTGTTAAAATCAAGTCTTGTTCCCTGTAGGACGATCCGGGAATTAAGGGCTTACAGCCGGGAGTATGTTAAACGGCAGCAGAATATTACCCGGATCGTACAAAACATGGAACGAATATTAGAGACGGCCAACATCCGTATCACTTCCATGGTTGCCAGAATTGAAAGCAAGACCGTTCTAAGCATTATTGATTTACTTATTTCAGGAGAGACCGGCCCTGATAAACTGCTTGAAAAAGTACATACCAGAACCCTTAACCGCAAAGGTGAGCAGGTGCGCAAAAGCCTGCAGGGGGCTATCCGGGCAGAGCATATTTTCCTGTTGAAACAACGCATGGAAGAATATCACATGAGCTATCGGCAGGCACAGGAGCTAGAAAAAGAAATGGAAAGGATCTGTACGGCACATTATCATCAGGAAATGGAACTGCTTTTAACCATGCCAGGAGTAGCCCAACAATCAGCCATGCAGCTCATCGCAGAAACAGGTGCCGATATGACCCAATTTGAAACCAGCAATAAGCTTACTAAATGGGCTGGCCTTACACCAAGGAATGATGAAAGCGCAGGCAAAATTAAAAGCAAAGCTGTCACTAAAGGAAATAGTTATCTCAGACGGATCATCGTTCAGATCGCATGGGCATCCAGCCGTACAAAGGCAAGCAGCTATTATACTAAATACCAGCAACTGGTTGTCCGAAAAGGAAGTAAGAAAGCGCTCATAGCAGTTGCCAGAAAACAACTGGCCGTAACCTGGAATTTACTGAATTACAAACAGCCATACGATATTAATAAACAACCCGTAATAAGCCTTGAACAATTAGAGGCCAGAAAGAAATATTATCAGAAAGAGTTGAACAAACTTAGTATCATCACAGACTCAATCTAAAGAATCGTAAAGGGCGGTTATATTTGTGGTGGTTCAAAACCCCGTATTCAAACTGACCAGGTTATCTTTCAAGAACACAGACTTAAGCTATTAAAGCTTGAAGAGGAAATTCGTACAAAACGTCCAAATAGAAAAGATAACTTAGGCATAGGCTTTTATGATTTATAGAGGAAATATAAAAGAAAAGCCCAGGAATAAATCCGGGGCCGTTCGTGTATTATTTTAAAATACTTTCG
>JBAZHY010000278.1:0-1660 GCA_041652175.1 Pedobacter sp. | reverse complement strand
AATATAATAATAAACTGATTTAAGACCGTTCCCCAGTTTCGGATGGACTGGGTCCACTTCTTCTGAATATTCATGACCGAAAGATATACCGCTTTTAAAGCTGCCTGGTCATCAGGAAAAAGCGTTTTTGATTTGGTGTATTTACGGATACCGCTGTTCAGGTTTTCAATTACGTTGGTCGTATAAATCAGTGTTCTGATCTCTACAGGGTAGTCAAAGTACTGAGTAAGAGCTTCCCAATTATTCTGCCAGCTGGTAATTGCGTAGCCGTATTTCTTTCCCCACTTAGCGGAAAAAGCTTCAAGTTTACACGTCAGCCCGCCTGACGCAAAATTCTTGTTAGTGGCTGGTGTTTTTCGCAGTTATTATTTTTCAAAATACCGGATTGGATTTGCCATTCCTCTAATTTTAGGAACTTCTTTATTCATATATGTATCAAGAATTTCTTTTAAAGTAATTTCAGAACCTTCAAATCCCCACCTTTTTACACCTCTATTCTCAATATCTTGAACCCATTTTTCGGGTTTAAATATTGCTCTTATTACGCCTTTATATTCGGCTAAAACAAAATCTGAATTTTCTGCTCTTTTTTTGTCTAATATCCACCAACCTCTGGTTGCTTCATAAATATTTGGCCTGTCATAAATTGGATTTTCACTTTCCTTTTTTCGTTTATTATCGTATGTTTTATTTATATTGATTATTAGAAGGTTGTGTTTAATGTCTTCTTTTTTTAATTTTTCACAATTGTAGAGTATTTCACATTCATTAACAGTTTTAATCCCTTGGTTAAATGAGTAATGTCCTGCAACTATATTTGAAATTTTCGCGACTTCTGCAAAGTCCTTAAAAGTTAAAAAGTCAATTAAAACAGATTCAACTATTAATGCTTCGTTTTCTTCTAGTCCGTGTCGAATTATAAAGTGTTTTACTTTTAGATTTTCTAGTTTTATGGCTCTTATAATCTCTAGTTTTTCACTTCCGGTTGGATTGAATATTGATTCATTAATATGAGAAAAAACACGATTTCTATAACCTTTTCCAACATAGAATATTTTATTATCTCTTGGGTCTATTAAAACATAGACGTAAGACTTTAATTCTTCTTGTGTTTTTTGTGAAAATTGTTCAGTCATAAATTGTTGTTTTTATGAGATTTGCGTTATACTTGCCACTAACTTACGTACTATACCGCATTTTCCATCCACCTATAAACGAATATACCTGTTTATTTTGACCAGAAATAAAAATAAGTTTTTAAAGCAGGCAGATTTAGTTTAAAATTGCTGCCGGTAGTTTTTAAACCCTGTTGCAGCGGATACCGGCCTGTGGCTAAGGCCTGTGGCGTATGAGCGGAAAGAGGGGCTGCCGTTAAACAGAGCAGAGCAGCATATTTTCAAAAGATTGAAATTTGAAAAAATGGCCCAAAGATTGTTAGCTTAGCTTGATTCTTATGAGCCGGATCTAACTCAAATAAACCCCATCTTCCTGCGACTTTTCATCCATCACCACATCCACATGCTCTTTGAGGATGGTGGCTAATTCGAGTCCGGTGAAGTCAGGAGAAATCGGGAAATTACGGTGACTGCGGTCGATTAAGACAAGGGTACGGAGCTTTTTCAATGGGATATCTAAAAATACGCCGAGACCATAGGCAAGG
>JBAZHY010000277.1:0-3891 GCA_041652175.1 Pedobacter sp. | reverse complement strand
GGGTTAATATCGCAATAACCGCTAGAATCTTCTTCATAATTTGTCTCCTTTATCTGAAATACTTCTGCGATTCTTTTCCACTATATTTAACGTGAAAAATCCGTAATTTGTTACATCGTGTATCCATTTAGGGAAAATATAAGAGGGGGTGAATAATCATTATCAGAAAATAATTACTTAAGCCCGTGGTCTGACGTATCTTGTACAGGTTGCGCTGCGGGATTAGTTGTTTCGCTAGCGTTATCACCCTGTTGTGTTGTACCATCCCTGAGACTATCATGGGTATTTTCTAGTTGTCGAGTATTACCGTCAGTACCGTTGGTTTCAGATGGCTCAACGGTAGCATTCCCTTGCCCATCTTCTTTAGGTTGATTTAGCGTATCTTGCCCCTGGCCTGAAGGATTTGTAGTACTATTGGTTCCTTGAGAAGGCTGCCCGTTATCAGAGCCCTGAGTACCCTGTTGTTCTCCCTGTGTAGAGCTATTAGTTTCGTTATTACCCTGTTTTTGGTTTTCTCCACCAGGCTGGTTGGGAATCTCGTCGCCGAACTGGCGTAGTTTTTCCATCTCTTGCAAAGCATTCTGAGCCTCTGTGCTATTACCTCTCGTTGCTTCACCTTCAGCTCTTTCCAGTCTGTTCTGGATTGCCTGCTGATTTATCTCGTTAGCCCTGACAGGATTCACAGAAGCTAAATTTTGCACCGCTTTCATGTACCCAGCTAAAGCTGCTGCTTTCGAACTGGTAATTACCTGTACCATCTCGCCTGATGTTTTGTCTTCAATTTCATCAAATTTGTCGAGATGATTTAATATAGCTAGAGCAACTGTTTCTAGTAATGCTTCGTTATCTTTCAACTGTTCCGATTTCGAAATAGCCATGTTCAAGTTTTTCTCATAGCCAGCCGCTGCTAGTTCGATTCGTTCCGTTTGTGTGATATGGGCTCTCTCAGATTCATTAGCCGTAAATCCGATTATAGACATCATGAGAACCTTACCGCCACCGCTATTAATTGCGGTGACCTGATCTGCCGGCATGCTGGCCAGTTTATCCATCTCATCGAGACGAATGCTGGCAAACTTAAGCTCCAGTTCCACTTCGGTAGCTGTATCGAATGTGAATATCCTTTGCAGTTCCTCTGTGCCGAGTTTTACAGAGTATAACGTATCACCGGGCAAGCTGGACTGGGAGGCATAAGCCGTTCCGGTACCCGCTGCCGCAACGACGAGTATTATTGCAACGGTAATAGCTACTGCTCTTGCCCAACCAGTAAACCACCCAAAACTGTTATTCGGTTGCGATGATGGGAGCGGGACTTTTTTCTCTAATTGACTGGCGTGGATATGCTCCATCAGGTTGGCTCTTGCCCTGATTTTGAAAGCTTCAGAAGGTTTTATGTCTGGTTTTTCTTTGATACTCAGAGCAACATTTAATAGAGGTTTCAGCTCAGCACGCATATCAGGATAACGTTCGAGGCACTCGACTAGAATAGCTCTGCCCGCCTTGATATCATCGATACACTGGGTTAATATTTCTTCTACCCTTTTCATTGCTGGACCTTTTCCAAAATCGTTTTCAATTTTGCCAAGCCGCGATGTTGAATCACCCGTATCGCCCCTTCGCTTTTCCCCAGAGCAGCGGCGATTTCGGGGTAAGAGAAGTCTTCAATAAACCGCATCAAGATGACCTGTTGCTGATCTCCTTTGAGTTTATTGATAGCCTGCCTCATATATTGCTGGTTAAATTCTGCCTCTAGCATATGCTCCGGGTCTGTTTCCGGTTTGGTTGCAATAATATCAAAATCGATATACGTTTCAGATTTCCGGGACCGGTAAAAATCGATAACCACGTTATGGCTTATTTTTACCAGCCAGGCGAGGAACGGGCTGGCTGTCTTCTTGTATCGGCCAATTGCCTGCCATGCCTTTATAAACACCTGCTGGGTAAGGTCTTCGGCATCTGCATTACTACTTACCCGGTAGTAGATATGCCTGTACACTCGCTCGACGTTCATATCGTAAAGCCTCCCAAAGGCATCTCCATCGCCACTTATGGCTTTGTCTACCAGTTTTTCAATTTCATATGATGAGTCAGGAGTTTTATTTTCCTGCAACTAGCTTACTCCTTATTAAACGATAATCAAGAAGTTATTGTTACAGAACATTAAGAAATGAGGGTAGTGCTGAACTTTACCCCCAGTTTACTCTAATTGAACTTTTGTATCCAACAGTTGCCAGGAATAATGTACAAATTGTGCTATCAAATTTTTAAGCAATACTTTGAAGTAAGCTTCTCAGCTTTTTCGAAATTTCTTCCTGCTTGTAACCGCGCGGAGTTCCTGGATGAGGCACACCAATTAGGTGTATTCTAGAGCGGCCTTTATAGCCTACCCAGTATTTTATGTTTGGTGGTTTTCTACTTTTATAATGCCCCTGATTACTATCTTGCTTAAAGTTCATTTTCCGAAGCAGTCTCAAAATTGACGGGAAATTATCAGTTAATCCTAAAACGAGTATATATTTAGGTTTCAATATTTCAAGCTCTCCTTGTAAAACATAACATGGACAGTTTTTCCACATACTCACAGTCGGATTCTGTTTCCGTACCTCTTTAGGGTTGCATTTTACAGTCTGGGTCCAAGCGATATAATCAGTTATTATTGATTGTTCCTTTGAGGTTTCAATATCGCCTTTAATTTCTTGAAAGTTGCACACCATCCCAACTAATATCACCGCATATGTAAACATAAAGGCATACGTTTTTCCATATGCGCTATTGCAAAGTCCCATCTCTCCTTTATTAATTCTGTCCTTGATACACTTTGATGCGTACCAAAGACTACAGTATTCTGAATAGTACTTGTATTTATTAGGATCTCTCAGGTCTTCAACTAGGTTTTGAGATTCTGTTTGAGATTCTGATGGTTCATCAAATATTTTCTGATCAAAATTATCTCTATGATTCATTCCCAGTATAAGGACACGAGATGTTTTATAATGTTTCCCTACGTATGGACGAGTAACACGCTGATAACCTTTAAATGGGTTTAGTTTACGACTCTTTAAATACCAACAATTGTCTTTAGCGTCAAGTTTAGCATTTGTACAGTAATAATCCAATCTCAGAGGATTTTTCCGGTAAATCTTTTGCTCTCTGTAATAGTCAATTAACTCTTTATCGTAATCCATGATTGATTATTATACTTTGATACTAAAAGTCAATTCAAAAGTTTTAGTTCTGTCTACCGTACAGTACTGCCCACCACTTCATGCAAAACTTCGATAGTTCCTTGTAACACCAAAACAATAATTTGCTGGACAAACAAACTGCGGTTGTTTTTCTTGATCTCGAATCAAGAAACGGGGCAAATCTACTTTTTCATCGTTTTTTCAAATCTAAAAAATTCGTATTCTTCTGATGGCATCAGATTGTTTTGCGTCTCGTTTACTCGAGGCGGATGTGGATCAGGGTTAAATTTATTATAAAACTCAACAATGTGAAATCCGCATTTATTCACATAAAAATGAATATTACGTTTTTCAAAATAAGGGGTAACGAGTTCCCATACTTTAGTTTCAGGATATTGCATCTCAATTGCCTGCCACGTTGCCGTACCAATGCCGCGACTATGCGATTTTGACGATATATAAAATAGATCAACTGAATTACGATGAGTTTTGTTGTTAATATTCAATACCACGCCTCCCTCATTTTTCCCGTTCAGTGAAATGTGGTAAATGACTGCTCCAGGCGCACTAAAAGAATGCTGAATATCTTCATCTGATGGAATAGGGCCAGATTCTGCATCGCCAAAATTTTCTATTAGCCCATATGTGAAAGCGTCCTGTAATTCCTTTTTGAATAACGCCAAATCCTTTTTTTTCACAAGCACAA
>JBAZHY010000276.1:0-3894 GCA_041652175.1 Pedobacter sp. | reverse complement strand
TCCATTGTCAACTATCCACTATCCACTGTCAACTATCCACTGTCAACTGTCAACTGATTAATTACCAGCTGCCACTGGAACCACCACCACCAAAACTGCCCCCTCCGAAGCCTCCAAAGCCACCTCCTCCGAATCCGCCACCACCGCCGCCGAATCCTCCACCACCGAAACCACCTCCATGTCCCCGTCCCATTTGATTGCCCATTAATAACCACCAGAACGGACTTGCACTTCCGCGTCCGCCAATTACTTCAGATCCGCCGCCGCCCTTTTTAATGGCAAGCAGGATGATTATCACAATAATAATGACAATTATAATATCAATACCTCCGCCTCTCTCTTTACGTTTTGGATTATCGTTTTTATATTCCCCTTTAGTATAAGCGATGATGGCATCGGTACCGGCTGCTAATCCGCCATAATAATTGCCCTCCTTGAAGTAAGGTGTAATTTCGCGGGTGATAATTCTTTTGGTAATAGCATCAGGCAGAACCCCCTCAACCCCATAACCGGTTTGAATAGTTACCTTCCTGTCGCCGAGGGATACCAGTACCAATACCCCGTTATTATTTTTTGCACCGCCAATTCCCCAGGTTTCTGCCAAACGTACCGCATAGTCGGCAACATCATAACCTTCGAGTGATTTGATGAGCACTACAGCTATTTGAGTAGAAGTTGAATCATCAAATGCAACCAGCTTTTGCTCAAGCTGCCGGATCTGTTCAGCAGATAAAGTTTGGGTATAATCATTTACAAGTTGATTCGGTTTTTCAGGAAATGTCTGGGCATTTAGTCCCAATCCTGATAAAATCAGAATAAACGTGACGAGTATTTTATAAAATTTCATTTTTCAGCCTGCTTTTGTAATTATTTGCGACGGTTATTTACCATCCATAAAGGAAATGTCATTTGATAATTCATTTACATCACCATCCTGATAAGGAAAATAAGTCTGAAGCTGCTTCCCTGCAAGCCTGATTCCTTCTGTAATTCCACCCGCCAGATCGCCGTTTTTAAAATAACCGAGCATGGCATCTTTTGTACTGTCCCAGAAATTGGCCGGAACAAGTTTATTGATACCGGCATCACCAATAATAGCAAAACGATGATCTTCCGTTGCGATATAAATCAGTACCCCATTTCTAAGTACTGTTTTATCCATTCCAAGTTTTTTGAAATAGTTGGCAGCACGATCCAGAACATCCTCACTACAGGTTTTCTCTACGCAGATACGAATCTCACCGGAAGTAAATCGTTCAGCGGATGCAACTGCATTACTGATTTGCTTTTGTTCTTCTTCACTGAAAATTGACATGGCTGAAATTTAAACCGCCGGCTCATAGTCCGGCGATCGTGTTAAATGAATAAGACTGTCGGATAGGATTAAAATTCAACTTTAGGGGCTTTATTTGAACCTTCCTCAGCTTTGAAGTATCCTTTTGCCTTAAAACCAAACATTCCTGCTGTTAGATTATTCGGAAAAGTTCTGATCGTAGAGTTATACTCCTGGGTAACTGTATTGAATTTCTGACGCTCAACAGTGATTCTGTTTTCTGATCCTTCAAGTTGTGCCTGAAGCTCAAGAAAATTTTGATTGGCTTTCAGTTCAGGATAAGCCTCTACTGTTGCAAGTAATCTTCCTAAAGACTGACTCAATTGTCCCTGTGCAGCCTGGAATTGTGCAATAGATTCAGGAGTCAGATTTGTTGGATCAACATTGATAGATGTTGCTTTTGCTCTTGCTTCAACTACCTGAGTAAGGGTTTCTTTTTCGAAATTTGCGGCTCCTTTAACAGAATTTACCAGATTAGGAACAAGGTCAGCACGACGCTGATAAACATTCTCAACCTGTGCCCATTGTGAAGTAACCTGTTCGTCCAGTTTTACCATGCTGTTATATCCGCAGGAGCTTAATGAAAGCACTGCGAAAAAGCCAATGATACTGAATACTATTCTTTTCATAATTGATTTTTAGTTTTTCTTAAATTTACATCATTAGATTCAATTTTCATACCTTTGTTACATATCCGGGATAATACCCGGCAAAAATATGGTCAAAGAGATTGAACTCGTCCTCCTTCCGGAGCACTCATCTGATGCGTCTTTTATCAGAAATTCTGCCAGTAAATCACTGAATATTAGTCCTGAAAGGGTAAATGAAATTAAGATTCTTAAACGTTCTATTGATGCACGTGGCCGGAAAGTGGTCTTCAGGTTAAAAGTGAATGTTTTTATTGATGAGATTCCTGTACCTGAAATATTTTCCGTTAAATATCAAAATGTCAGCGACAAAAGGCCGGTTTTGATCGTTGGTGCCGGACCGGCAGGATTGTTTGCAGCTCTGCGTTGCATCGAACTGGGACTTAAGCCCATTCTTATTGAACGAGGTAAGGACGTTAAGCAGCGCAGAAGGGATCTTGCACTGATCAACAAGCAGGGAATTATTAATCCTGATTCTAATTATTGCTTTGGCGAAGGCGGAGCGGGAACATATTCCGATGGTAAACTCTATACCAGATCAAATAAACGGGGGGATATTCAGTATGTTCTAAAAACATTCGTTTCCCATGGAGCTACTGAGGATATTCTGATAGATGCCCGTCCGCATATCGGCACCAATAAACTTCCGGGAATCATTACCTCTATCCGCGAAAGTATATTAAATGCCGGAGCTGAAATTCATTTTGATTGCAGGGTTACTGACCTGATCATCAGAGATGGTAAAATCAAAGGTGTGCTTGCAGGCGATCTTAAGTTTGAAGCAGAACATGTTATCCTGGCAACAGGCCATTCCGCCAGGGATATCTATCATATACTAAGAAAGAATAATATCCGGACCGAAGCAAAACCATTTGCACTCGGGGTAAGGATTGAGCACCCGCAGGAGATTATTGATAAGGCGCAATATCATTGTGAACTGAGAGGACCTTATCTGCCTCCATCATATTACAGTTTGGTTGAGCAGGTGGATAACAGGGGTGTTTTTTCATTCTGTATGTGTCCCGGCGGAATTATTGCACCATGTTCTACTGAAAATAATGAGATTGTTGTGAATGGCTGGTCGCCATCTAAAAGGAATAATCCTTTTGCAAATTCAGGTACGGTGGTGCAGATAAATCTGGAGGATGTTCCTGGTACTACGAAAGATCCATTTAAGATGCTCAAATTTCAGTCTGAGATTGAAAAGCTGGCTTTTGCAGCCGGTGGGGGCAATTTAGTGGCTCCGGCTCAGCGAATGGTTGATTTTGTAAATAATAAACTTTCCAATAACCTTCCTGTGAATTCCTATATTCCGGGTACAAAGAGCGCTGACCTGAGAACGGTACTTCCTGACCTGGTTTATAGTAAATTGCAAAAGGCTCTCCCTGCTTTTGGAAAGAAGATGCCCGGATATTATACCAACGAAGCAATTCTTGTTGGAGTTGAATCAAGAACATCCTCGCCTTTAAGAATCCCAAGGGATAAAGAAAGCTTCCAGCATCCCGGAATGCCGGGCTTATTTCCCTGTGCAGAAGGTGCCGGATATGCAGGTGGAATAGTTTCCGCTGCTATTGATGGCATGAATTGCGCGGATGCGGTTTACAGAGCTGTAAATTAACATAAACCAATCCTTTTGTGTTTGCTGAAGCGTTTGACATGATTTCTGTTTTTGTTAATTTTTGATGATCCGAAAATCAGCTGTTGCGCTCTTTTGATTGGCAGTCCCGCTTTACGCTCATACTTCACAGGCCTTAATCACAGGCCGGTATCCGCTTCAATCAGGTTTAAAAACTTCCGAATTGCTTTCAATTCATGATGAGTTATAAGAAAGTATCGGATTTTATATTCTGTACAATGTCCTGATGTTTTACTGCTTGAACAAGAATTTCACGATGCTTTTAAGAGATTAAATTA
>JBAZHY010000275.1:0-3894 GCA_041652175.1 Pedobacter sp. | reverse complement strand
TACAGCCACCTGCTCATCTTTATCATCTCCAAAATCGGTGAGAGAAGGCAAATGATGCATAAAAAATACCTGTAAATGCGCCATTTCAATAATAGTGCTTGCAAGCGAGCGCGGATGAGTATAATCCGGGTTATATTCCTTGATGATGCCCGCAATCAATGAACATAAATCTTTGTAGGGCTTGAATAACCTGTCTTTATTATCATCTGAAACATGCTTGGTAAGGTAGGTTTTTGAACCTTCAGCAATAATTATCTGATGAAGAATACTTTCATTTACATAAATAGTGCTGTCATCATCCACAACATTAGCCGCCAGAAGCTTGATCAGCTTTTTTAACTTCACAGAGGGATCAAAAATATTATTGAGATGAAAAGTAACCCTGAATTCAAGCCAGCTCCAGTACCAGGCTGTCAGATAAATGAGCAGGCGATGCTTATTTTCAAAATATCTGTAAATACCCGCCTCTGTTGAACCAATTACCTCTGCCAGTTTCTTGAAGGTAAATGCCTCAAAACCATTTTCATGAATCAGATGAATACTGAACTGAATAATTTTTCTGCCTAACTCCGTCTGCTCGGGATTACGAACAAACAATTTCTCATTCATTTTTATCTGAAGCTGTAATTCCATAAGATCTGATTATCAAAAAATAAATACAAAGTGCCTTCAATTATTTCAGATAAACAAAACTACACAAAAGTTTTACAATTAAATGAGATAGTAATACTATCATTTATTGTAATAAAGCTATCTTAGCTTTGTCAAACTAAACAAGAATTCAAAAATGGAATCAAAGAACATGTTTAACGAAATTAAAAGCGACCTGCCTGCAAGCATAATCGTATTTTTTGTGGCTGTACCACTTTGTTTAGGTATTGCGCTGGCATCAGGAGCACCTCTGTTTTCAGGCATCATTGCCGGAATTGTAGGGGGCATTATTGTGGGTATGGCCAGTGGATCTCCACTTGGGGTTAGTGGTCCTGCCGCCGGACTGGCTGTCATTGTACTCAGCTCAATTTCAGCTTTAGGCTCATGGCCGGCTTTTCTGCTGGCAGTAGTCATTGCAGGGATTATTCAATTGGCCATGGGCCTGGCAAAGGCCGGATTCATCGCCTACTTTTTCCCTTCCTCTGTAATTAAAGGAATGCTTACCGGAATTGGTTTGTTAATTATCCTCAAACAGATTCCCCATGCACTGGGATATGATAAAGACACAGAAGGTGACGATTCATTTCTGCAGGCTGATGGTGAGAACACATTTTCAACAATTGCAAAAGCATTTGAATGGGTAACGCCAGGTGCTGTTTTGATTGCCGGTATTTCTATTGCGATCCTTATACTTTGGGATGTTGTTCTGAGTAAAAAGCATAAAATTTTCCAATTGATTCAGGGCCCGATCGTTGTGGTGCTTTTAGGAATTGCTATGAACTACATGTTCCTTAACGGAATTCTCAACTTTAAGCTGGCCGGCGATCAGCTGGTACAACTTCCTGTAGCTCAAAATCTTTCAGATTTTTTCAAGCAGTTTACTTTACCGGATTTCACACAAATAACAAACCCTGAAGTTTACAAAATTGCGCTGGTCCTGGCTATTGTTGCCAGCCTTGAAACACTTCTTTGCGTTGAAGCAACTGATAAATTAGACCCCTACAAACGTGTTACTCCAACCAACAGAGAGTTAAAGGCCCAGGGTTTAGGAAACATTGTTTCAGGACTAATTGGAGGACTTCCTATTACTCAGGTAATTGTCAGAAGTTCTGCAAACATCTCCTTTGGTGGAAAAACTAAAATGTCGGCTATACTTCATGGAATTTTTCTACTGATCAGTGCAATTACCATTGCCGGTTTATTGAATATGATTCCACTGGCCAGTCTTGCTGCCATTTTAATTATGGTAGGGTATAAGCTGGCCAAACCTGAGCTTTTCAAACAAATGTACAAGCTCGGCTGGGAACAGTTTATTCCTTTCATGGCAACCATTGTTGCTATTTTGTTAACAGACCTGTTAATGGGAATCACCATAGGAATGCTTTTTGGCATCTTTTTTACCCTGAAGCACAGCTACCGCAATTCCCATCATTTGAAAACCAGCTTAAGCAAGGCAGATGGTATTCGGGTTTACCATCTTGAGTTGGCTGAAGAAGTTTCATTCTTTAACAAAGCCAGTGTTTTGAAAGCATTGGACGAGATTCCGGAAAACTCTAAGGTAATTATTGATTGCACCCGATCTAAATCTATCGCACATGATGTGATAGAACTGATAGTTAACTTCCGGACAAATGCAAAAACCAAAAAAATACAAGTAGAAACAGTCAACTTTATAGAGCCACAAATCGTAAATTAAGAAAGATGAAAACATTAACTAAAGAATTACAGGAGGCAATCTCTCCGAAACTAGCCGTAGAACTTTTGATAGAAGGAAATAAGCGATTCGTCAATAATCTTAAGATCAACCGGAATTTGCTGCAGCAAGCTAACGAAACTTCAGATGGACAACATCCTTTTGCAGTAATTCTCAGCTGCATTGATTCAAGAACATCAGCTGAACTGATATTTGACCAGGGACTCGGAGATATATTCAGTGTCAGAATTGCCGGAAATATTCTTAATGAAGATATTCTGGGTAGTATGGAATTTGGATGTAAAGTTGCCGGATCAAAAATCATCGTTGTATTAGGACATACCAAATGCGGAGCAGTAAAAGGCGCCTGCGACCATGTTGAAATGGGTAATCTTACTTCTTTGCTGACTAAAATCAGACCTGCCGTTGATGATGAAGACACTGTTAAGTCAGACCGGAATTCATCCAATGCCGACTTTGTTGAAAAGGTATCGGCAATCAATGTGAAACGTACCGTAAAAGCAATCATGGAAAGAAGTCCAATACTTAAGGAAATGATTGAAAGCGGACAGATTGGAATAGTTGGTGGAACTCATGATATTACTACCGGGGTGGTTAAATTTTATGATGATGCAATGATTATAAAATAATCTGTGCAAATCATAAGGTTCGGGGTAACAGTTAAGATCCGGCTGTTATCCCGAATTCTCGTTAGCCCCTGAGGTTGATTTTCTAAAGCATATTTAACATAAATTTGTTGTATGAAAAGAATAGCTTTTATCACTCTGTTAAGTCTTTTTACAATTGCTTCCCATGCACAGAATAGCAGAATAAGCGACCGTAATACAATAGGCTGGATCGTATATACAGGAACTCTTAAATTAAATGAAAAATGGGGCTTACACACCGAAGTCCAGTTCAGAAGGGATAAATTCATTACTGATCCGCAGCAAAATCTGTACAGAACAGGAATCAATTATATTCTCAATAACAAGTTAAGTTTAAGAGCTGGCTATGCATTGGCAGAAACCTTTAACTACGGCAGTATCCCCTTAAATAACTTAGGCAAACAGTTCACAGAACACCGGATCTATCAGATGGCCAACCTGAGTGATAAAGCAGGAATCTTCGAAATTAGTCATCGGTTTATGCTCGAACAAAGATGGATTGGCAGATACACAAGCGCTTCATTGACAAAGGAAGACGACTTTTTATTTCTGAACAGAATGAGGTATATGTTCAGAACCAATATTCCTCTGAAGGGGAGAGCCATAGAAGATAAAACGCCTTATCTATCTGTTTACGATGAGATTCTCATCGGATTTGGTAAAAATGTCAACGAAAACGTATTTGATCAAAACAGGATAGCATTCCTTCTGGGATACAGGTTTTCTCCAAAAGTACGTTTAGAAGGTGGTTTCCTGAATCAGACCCTCCAATTTTCCCGCGAGCTAAATGGCAGTAACATATTTCAATACAACAGCGGTTTGATTTTAAACAGTGCGTTCAGTTTTAAATAAATCTTACAACAACACCTTAGTTTTAAAAAA
>JBAZHY010000274.1:0-3902 GCA_041652175.1 Pedobacter sp. | reverse complement strand
TAAACCCATGAACCATGAAAAATATATCTTCTGATAATCTGTCGCAGTCTTATGATCCGGATGAAAATAAGCGGATGGAAAATGAATTATTGCAGTTGAAATTAAAAGCTGAGCTGGGTATTGATGCGCATATTTCGGCAAATACACCACCCTCTATTAAAAATTTATTCCTTAAGAACATTCTTGCATTTGAGACCGGCTTGACACAAGCAGAGGAGATCAGGATATTCGAGCTGATTGGAAAACCAGAATTTATTCCTGAAGCTAAACTGGATGATATTTCCATTGAAAATGCCCTTAAGGAACTAATGGATCTTTTAAACGGGAAACAGATAGCGCTCGACTTTTTAGGATCATATAACTGCCGCACTATGTATAAATTTATTACTGAAGAACTATTTGAAGAGAAGGTAATGGATGTGCAGCTACCCGGAATGATCATGCATTTTGTTTATGAAGAATTCCATCCCAACCATAAACTGGATATCGAACATAAAGCAGGCAAATTCATCAACTCCTGGTTCAGTCAGGAGAAAGAACAACTTTCCTTTAGTTTTACCGATACTCTGGTATTACCAGATAAAAGGGTATGGCAAAAAGATAAGATTATGGATAGATTCGCCAAAGTTTTTGATTCTTATCCTCAATTTGAAAATTGCAGGTATGAAATTTCAGATATTAACTTTGACATGAAGGAAGATAACGGATTTGGCTATGCTGAAGGGCTAATGATATATAGCGCACTGGCCGAAAATAACGAAGTAATCCAATTTGAGGGTGCGTTTAAATTGTATTTTACACTTGAATATGAATGGTGGTCAATTTATTATTTCGTGATCCCGGGCTTCGAATTTGCTGACGATTAAACAACTAAAAATTCCTGCTTCTGGAATTTCATAAAAGACTTTACTATAATGGTACTTATAGGGTCTTACTCATCCAATGACAATTATTCCCTGATGTATAAATATGGTGTAATCAGACAGCCCGGGGATCAATTCCGATATAGGATTTAAATTTTTACCTTGCCATGAAACCCACAAACGTTTTAATTCCATCCATGCAACAGAATTCCCAACTGGATCTAGCTTTTAATTTTGTTCAGTATACAGATAAAAATATTTTTCTGACAGGAAAAGCAGGAACAGGCAAGACCACTTTCCTGCATGAATTAAAGAAAAAGTCATACAAAAGAATGGTTGTGGTGGCTCCTACCGGTGTGGCGGCTATTAATGCAGGCGGAGTTACGATCCATTCATTTTTCCAGCTTCCATTTGGACCCTATATCCCGGGTAATCCGGCAAATACTCAGCACAAACGATTCAACAAGGATAAAATTAATCTGATTAAAAGTCTCGACCTTCTGGTGATTGATGAGATCAGTATGGTAAGGGCTGATACCCTTGATCAGATCGATGAAGTTTTGCGGCGGTTTAAAAATCATACGAAAGCTTTTGGTGGAGTACAACTCTTAATGATCGGCGATCTGCATCAGCTTTCTCCGGTAATTAAAGATGATGACTGGAAGATACTAAAAGATCATTATTCGAATCTGTTCTTTTTCAGCAGTAAGGCATTAGCTAAAACTGCGCCTGTATCTATTGAATTAAAACATATTTACCGACAGGCTGATCCTCTGTTTATTGATCTGCTCAACCGTGTAAGAAAGAACCAGATTGACGAGAAGGTCCTGAAAATACTGAATCAGCGTTATATTCCCGGTTTTAAGCCTCTTGATAATGAAGGTTATATCACACTCACAACCCATAATAAAGCAGCTCAGGAGCTGAATGAAAATAAGCTGAAAGAATTAAATCACCGTTCATTTACCTTTAATGCCCGGATAGAGGATGATTTCCCTGAATACTCATACCCGACAGTCCCTGAATTAGAACTAAAAAAGGGAGCCCAGGTCATGTTTGTAAAAAATGATCCCTCCCGTGAACGTCTTTTTTATAATGGCAAAATTGGAATAGTGACTTCTATATCTCAAGATCAGATTCTGGTAAAATGTCCTGATGATGATATAGAGATCCAGGTTAGTCCGCTGGAATGGACAAATATCAAGTACGAACTTGATGCCGAAAGCAAAGAGGTTAAAGAAAAGATCATCGGAACCTTTATTCAATACCCTCTTAAACTGGCCTGGGCAATCACCATACACAAAAGCCAGGGTTTAACCTTTGAAAAGGCCATAATCGACGCAAATCTGGCATTTGCACACGGTCAGGTTTACGTGGCACTGAGCCGTTGTAAAAGTTTTGAAGGCATAGTTTTAAGCAGCCCTATTGCGTTCAACAGTGTTAAAATTGACGAAACAGTTTCTGATTACAGTAGAAATGTACGCAATAATGAACCCGATGAAAAGCAATTAGTTGAATCCAGAAAATTGTTTCAGCAAAACCTTTTGTTCGAACTTTTTGATTTCAATAATCTAAAAACCGGTTTATACCACTTAAAAAAACTGGGAGAAGATCATCACAACATTCTCGACCCTTCTTTTTTAAAAGATATGGAGGCAGTCCGGAACATTTCTGAAAAAGACATTTATGAGGTAGCTGCCAACTTCAAAAATCATTTGAATACTTATTTAAGACAAAATAAACTACCCGAAGAAAATGAAGAATTACAGGAAAGAATAAAAAAGGCCTGTCCTTATTTCTCCGAAAAAATTGACACAGCTCTTGTACAACCTCTAAAAAATCTGAATACAGATACAGATAATAAAGCAGTAAAGACAAACATCCTTACTGTTATGGAGAATATTCATAAAGAACTGATTATCAAACAATCATTAATGAAGGTATGTTCGAACGGATTTTCTACCGGCGAATACCTGCGCACAAAAGCAAATGCAGATATAGATCATAATTCTTCTAAAATAAAAGATAAAGGAACTGAACGAATTGCTGCCGGCATCCCTCACCCTGAATTATATAAAGACCTAAAAGCCTGGAGGGATGAAAAAGCAGCAGAATGGGGCGTACCTGTCTATATGATACTTGCTCAGAAATCTATTCTGGAAATATTAAATTATCTGCCTGCTGATAATACAGAACTCGAATCAATTAAGGGGCTTGGAAAGTTAAAAATTAAAAAATACGGTAATGAGATTCTGGAATTAGTGAATTCCTATTGCAAAGAGTATGGAATTGAGCGGCTGAGCCCGGTTATACCGGTAAAAGAAAGAAAAGAAAAGACTGAAACCAGAAGAATATCATTTGATCTGTTCAAAGCCGGCAAAAGCATCAGAGAAATCGCCATTGAAAGGGGTCTTACTACAGGAACCATTGAAAGTCATCTTATACAATATATAGCTACAGGGGAAATCTCTGTATTTGATCTCGTCCCTAAATTAAAAACTGCAGTAATTATAAAGCATATTCTTGAAAATCCCGGCTCAGCTACCAATGAACTAAAAAGCATTCTGAGTGATGATGTGTCATATTCTGACATCAGGGCGGTTCAGCAACATCTTGCATATACCAGATCAGAACTAGAGTCTGATTAATAATTTTTTTCCATGCAACCAAAATATCAGGTACTGCGTCTTATTATTAAACCACCATTAATACCTAAGACTATGAAAAAGAGCATATTTTCACTAACGATCTTTCTACTGATCATTTTCGTATTGCCGGATGCCAATGCTGAAAGCCGGAACTCTCTGAATACCGGATGGCTTACAGAGTTTTTATCGAAAACCCAATCAAGTACCTCTTCAAATCGCCAAAAGAAGAAGAAATTAAAAAAAGTAGTAAGAAAAGCAGGAAAGATTTACAGGATTGTTAAACCCGATAAAGAAAACAGACATAAATCCAGAAAAGTCCAGCGCACAACAAGGAGGATAATCAATATTTTCTAACAAAAACACCTGCATCTCATAAATCAGGGATGCAGGT
>JBAZHY010000273.1:0-3910 GCA_041652175.1 Pedobacter sp. | reverse complement strand
GCAGTTCCAAAATAATTCATTAACGGACTGAAAAGGGAGAACTTTATTTTAGGAGTGGAATGATTATCCGGATTATAGGTAATTTGAAGTTCTCGAATTGACCTTGTAGATTCAGAAAAAATATTAGTGTCATTTTGTGTCCATTGTTCCGGCTTGATTTGGGAGCGTAAATTGTTTGCAGAATCAATAAATATTGAAGTAAGCTGGAATAATTCTGCATTTGTGTAATTAAATTTCGATAGCTCCAGTCGTTCAGAGGCAGGTATTCTGAAATAGTTTAAGGCCCAGCATAGATAGAAAAGCACTAAAATTATTTCAAAACTCAGAACCATATTCAGGATAATTTCTCTTCGCTTACCTTTGTGGCCTTTTTCTATGAAACTTAGCTTAAAAAGCCTATAGATCACTATTAGTATAGCCAGAACTATAAGGAGGTATAAAATATCGCCGATGCTGAAGGGTATTTTGTTGAATATGAATCGAAGTACAGTGCTTATGGAAGGGTAAACGATATCCGAATAATATAATTCAACAATATCTGGGTAGTTTCTTAGACTGAAAATCAACAGGATCAAATAGCATAATACAAAGATTAGTACCAATTTTATTTCTGAACTATTATTGCGGATTTTCCGTATCATGTGAAAAGTTTAGGTTAAGCTTTAGATTGTTACAACAGGTAATATTTCTGAATTAAACCCCTAAATTCGCCGACCGAAATTACTAATTACTGAATTTACCTAATTGCGAAAGAATTTATGCTTGTTATTAATAATTATCCTGAATTTGAAGCCTTTCTGGGAAAAGATCTTGGTATGTCAGCCTGGCATAAGATAACTCAGGAACAGATCTCAAAATTTGCTGATGCCACACTGGATCATCAGTGGATTCATATTGATACCGACCGTGCTGCCAAAGAAGGCCCATATAAGGCAACCATTGCACATGGATATTTAACTTTATCATTAATTCCTTATCTCTGGAAGCAGATTGCAGATATCAGAAATCTGAAAATGGAAATCAACTATGGTATTGAAAGTCTCAAATTTGCTCAGGCGGTAGTAGTTGACAGTGAAGTAAGATTGAAGGTGAAATTAACTTCAATTGCAAATCTGAGAGGTGTAACGAAAGCTACTCTTTCAGTTGAACTGGAAATTCGTGATCAAAATAAACCTGCATTTAAAGGTGAAGTAGTATTCCTTTATCATTTTATTGGCTAATTTTTTGTGAAAACGGACTTATCAATCCTCTGAATTATGATTAAGTTCGGCGTCTAATAATATGAATAGGAAATAATGCCTAAATCCCGCAAAGCCGCTGTCAGTTTTATTTTTATTACCCTCTTGCTGGATGTTATCGGGCTTGGTTTGATTATTCCTGTTTTCCCTCAATTAATTGAGGAGCTGATTCAGGGTAATATCAGCGAAGCTTCCCAATGGGCTGGTTTGCTAACTTTTGCCTATGCCATCATGCAGTTTATTTGTGCACCGATCATCGGTAATCTGAGTGATAAGTATGGGCGGAGGCCGGTTTTACTTTTTTCCTTATTTGGCTTCGGAATTGACTATATTTTTCTTTCATTGGCGCCAACAATCTGGTGGCTTTTTATCGGAAGACTGATTGCAGGATTATTTGGTGCCAGTTTCACAACGGCTACAGCTTATATTGCTGATATCAGTACTCCTGAGAATCGCTCGAAAAACTTTGGAATGATCGGTGCCGCATTCGGTTTAGGATTTATTATTGGTCCGGGTTTGGGTGGACTTTTAAGTGAGTTTGGTTCCAGAATTCCTTTCATGGCAGCAGCAGTCCTGACCTTTTTGAACTTAATATACGGTTACTTCGTGCTTCCGGAATCACTTGCAAAAGAACATCGGAGATCTTTTGAATGGAAGCGGGCCAATCCTATGGGTTCTCTTTTGCAGCTCAGGAAGTACAAAGGTGTTGGAGGCCTGATTGTATCCCTGATTTTTGTCTATATCGCTGGTCATGCAGTTCAAAGCACCTGGACGTTTTTCAATATAGAAAAGTTTCAATGGAGTAATACCTTATTGGGCATTTCATTAACTGTGATTGGATTGCTTATAGCGATAGTACAAGGTGGCCTCATCCGATATATTAATCCCAAACTGGGTGATGAGAAAAGTATTTATGTTGGATTAGGCTTATATTCTGTTGGTCTGTTTCTGTTTTCTTTCGCGACTGAAGGCTGGATGATGTTTGTATTTTTAATTCCTTATTGTCTTGGGGGAATCGCTGGTCCGGCACTGCAATCTATTATCTCAGGCAATGTTCCCAGGAATGAACAGGGCGAATTGCAGGGGGCATTAACCAGTTTAATGAGCGCAACTTCGATTGTCGGACCTTTACTGATGACCAATTTGTTCGCCTGGTTTACAAGGCCGGATGTAGAAGTTAAATTTGCAGGTGCTCCATTTTTTGCAGGAGCAATATTAATGCTGATCAGCGCTGTGGTTGCTGCAAGAAGTATGAAAAAAGAGGCGTTTCTTAATAGAAAAACTAACCATGGCGAAGACCCGACAAACCCGATTCAATAAAATTTTTAAGAAAAGGAAGATTAGTTTTTCTGAGGGGGACTGATCATGATATGTGCCCGGTGTGTTCCCGGATCCATAAGCCAGGGCATACCCGGAACATCTGGTTTAAGTGGTAGCCCGGTACTTTCAGCAGTAGCATAAGGGATATAAACCACATATCTCAGATAGCCATCCTTTACAGATCCTGTCATCGGATCGAAATTTTCAGGTTTAGCAGTATAAACAAAAAGTGAAGCCGGTTGTTTAGGTATCATTAATTTGCCACTTTTGGCTTCCTGATCGCGTATTTCCATAATCTCTTTTGGAGTTTTTCCGCTGGATTTTAAATCCCTTCCCCTTTTCATAAAAGGCTCAAGATCTTTGTGATAACAGGCTACATTTAATCCCGGAACTTTAGGATCATCAGCAAGGCATATCATTTCATTACTTCCTTTTCTCAGTTCTGTCAATTCGCCTTTCTCATTATAGCCCAAAACAAGGGCTCCGTCACGCTTATCCGCAGGTGCTGATAACAATGCGGTTTTAATCTGAATCTCAGCAGATGGAACTTTTACCTGTGCAGCAACTCCAAAACACATACTGATGATTAATAGGGAAAAAATACCTGTTTTCATGATTTTAAATTTAAAATATCAGAATAGCATTTGTTGAATATAACTAATTCGATTTAAACGATCAAAAAATCTGATGATTATGATTTTGGCTTAGGTGCCAGTTTGATTTCATGATCTGAAACTTCGATCAGTCTCTCTTTATAGAGACTGCCTGCCGCTTTTTTAAAAGCTTTTTTACTGATTTTCAGTTGATTGTAAATATCTTCCGGAGAACTTTTATCCCCAAGTAAAATCGACCCATTGTTGGCTTCCAGTTTTTCGAGAAGAACATCTTTCAAATCCAGGATATGCCTGAACCCGATAACCTGTAAGCTCAGATCAATCTTATTTTCTTCCCTGATCTTTTTGACAAAGCCTCTCTTTTTATCACCCGGCTTCAGGTCTTCAAACACTTCATTGCGATAAAGCAGTCCCATGAACTGTTGGTTAATGATTGCACTGTATCCAAGCTCACTTTCTTCTGTAATTAAGAGTCTGACCTCATCTCCTTCTTCCAGATCATGAGAATCCTGATCGATAAAATCGCTTAAAAGCGATGATGCAGTTATGCGGTCAGTTTTTTCGTCATTATACAGGTAAACTACGTATTTCTGTCCAACCTTCATGGGCCGCTTCTGCTCCCGGTTTGGAACGAATACATCCTTGCCGATGCCCATGTCCATAAAAGCTCCGTTTTCATTCTCGTCAATAACTTCCAGAAAAGCAAATTCATTTACCTGAGCAAGTGGTGTTTCAGTG
>JBAZHY010000272.1:0-3934 GCA_041652175.1 Pedobacter sp. | reverse complement strand
ACGGCATGAATTTCTTCATCTGTATCAATTAAACTAAGCTCACCTTTTCTGTCTTTGATTTCAACTGCTGCTATTTCAGTTTTAAACCGGCCTTCAGATTGTGCTTTCTGAGATCTTTTATATGATTCAATAGCATAGTTATCCTGGTCCTCACGGCTGATATTGCATTCTGAGGCACATAATTCTGCTGCTGATCCCATATGATAATCATTGTAAACATCCCATAAACCATCTTTTACAAGCCCGTCGATGACTTGCCCATGACCCAGCCGGTACCCGTTTCTTGCTTTATCAAGATAATACGGAACATTACTCATGCTTTCCATACCTCCGGCAATAACAATATTATTTTCGCCCAATGCTATACTTTGCGCAGCAATCATAATTGCCTTGGCTCCTGAAGCACAAACTTTGTTGACCGTTGTTGCAGGGATATCCGGTAATCCGGCAAATTTTGCAGCCTGCGTAGCCGGGGCTTGTCCGATGTTTGCAGATAAGACGTTCCCCATATATACTTCCTGAACCTGTTCAGGAGTAATACCAGCCCGTTCAACAGCTGCTTTTATAGCTACAGCTCCAAGCTGGCTGGCTGAAAGTGATGAAAGTGAACCTCCAAAGCTACCAATAGGGGTTCTTACAGCAGAAATAATATAAACTTCGTTCATGTTCGTTTCTAAATAATAATGCAAGTTAAGAATTTGACAGCTTGTGCAATTTTAATAAACGCATCCGGGCAGTAAATGTTACGAAAGAATTGTATAATATGAATCATTATTGTCCAGTTAAGTTTAGAAAAACAGAATCTTTATTAAGTACATAAGAGATTAAAGATAAATTCCACCTCACATCCTTTCCACCCTCTATCGCCGGGTGGGCTCGGTACTTTTGTAGGCCAAAAGTACCCAAAAGCCTCTTTCAATCCCTAGGTGCCTTTGGCCGCATGACCCCCGCACATCAAAAAACAGCGATCGCTGCCTTTGGGGGATATTGCATCATGAACGCATTCCGCATATGATCCCAAAGCCTAATGCTCGGTATTACTCTTTGATTGTATCTGCTTCTGTTTCTTTGATCTTTCCGGCACTGGGGATTGAAACGTCCTTCGGTACCTCCTGTATATTATGAACGTTTATTGGAATCCTGATTCGGCGGAGAATCGTTCATAATTCACAGGTATTGAGCCTTGCAGGGATCGGCCTTCCGGCCTGAGCGAAAAAATTCAGTCTAACCAAACAATTTGGATTTAATCAGATAGCCAAAAGCAGTGATAATCTCTTGAAATGATCAGTACATACTTTAGAAAAGTATGTACAAAACCTTGTTTTAGCGCTGTAATAAGTGATTTTGTTTTTAAATAGATCATCTTATGAAATTAAACCAGACCAATTGACTGTCTACCTTAAATATTCCGGATCCAAAGAGACTCCTGAGCTTTATTTTCCTGAAGCAAATTTAATATTTAGTTAACCTTAGTAGTTTTGCGAATCCAAACTTGTTCAGCATATTTATAAAATGATTACATCGCTAAATTCCCGAATCAGGAGTCTTCTGATCTTATCTTTTATATTGCTTTCAGGCTGTTCTGTCTCTGGTCCAAAAAGTAATTTTTTCTTTTTTCAGATGGCGGATACACAGTTTGGATTTTTTAATGCGAATAAAGAGTTCAGCAGGGAAACTGTCAATATGGAAAAGGCCATTGCAGAGTCGAACAGATTGAAACCTGCTTTTGTAGTAATCTGCGGTGATCTGGTGAACAAGCCCGGCAATCTTGCACAAATAGCAGAATATAAAAGAATTGCTGCCAAACTCGATCCATCAATTAAGTTGTATAGTGTATCAGGGAATCATGATGTGGAGAATGTGCCTACACCCCAAAGTCTGGCACTTTATAAACAGCATTTTGGAGATGACCGCTATACATTCCGTTCAGGCAATATTTTCGGTATTGTTTTAAACTCTTCATTAATCAAAGACCCTTCTTTAGCACCCGAAGAAGCAGCGGCTCAGGATGTATGGCTGAATTCTGTTCTTGATAAAGCAAAAAAATCAAATGCAAAGCATATCATGGTGTTTGTGCATCATTCTTTCTTTTTGTCAGATCCGAATGAACCTGATCAGTACTTTAACATCAACACAGAAAGAAGAAAGTATTATCTGGATCTGTTTCAGAAATATGGAGTTAAGCAGATTTTTGCAGGTCATTATCACAGGAATGCCTATGGTAAGGCAGGAGAGATCGAAATGATCACAACCGGACCTGTCGGGAGGCCACTGGGGGCCGACAGCTCGGGTTTCAGGGTTGTAAATATCAAAGGGAAGATTGTAGAGCATAAATATTATGCCCTGGATTCGCTACCGGCCGGCATAAAAATCAAATAATAAATCCCGAATTCATTATTATTTAAAGAATTTTTATTTTCTTTTGGAGATTTTTATTTCTTAAAAATACTTTGGATAGAACTTATTTGAATTAATAAATTGGTTAATCTGTTCGGTCCGGTTGTACTTTTATAGCCTATTTATAATACATAAATCTTAGTAACCATGATTCCGGATACCTACCATATTTTGATTGCTTTATGTATTGTTACCATCATTTCTTATTTATTTAATATCATATCAGATCGTATAAAAGTTCCATCAGTGATTCTTTTAATAGGTTGTGGTATCATATTGAAGCAGTCAACTGATTATTCCGGAATGTCTGTTTTGATACCCAGAACAATTTTGGAATTGCTCGGTGTTATCGGATTAATCATGATTGTTCTCGAGGGGGCGCTGGATCTTAAAATAACTCCCGAAAAGAAAATGCTAATTACAAAATCTTTCCTGGCAGCTGCATCTGTACTTCTTATAACCGCAATTGCAGTAGCCGGTATTCTGTGTTTTGCTTTTGAAATTTCATTTAAAACGGCATTGGTCTATGCTGTGCCGATGGGGGTGATTAGCAGCTCAATTGCAATTCCGAGTGTTAACAAACTGGATAATGATAAGAAGGAGTTTATTATTTATGAGTCGACCTTTTCTGATATATTAGGTATCATGCTTTTTAATTATGTCCTCTCTGATAAACTCATTTCACTTGCTTCAGGAGCAACATTTATTTGGAACCTGGTACTCATCAGTTTTATTTCGATAGTATGTACTGTCTTACTTCTTTTGTTGTTTAAGTATCTCAAGGGGCATATCAAAGTATTTTTAATACTTTCTATCCTGATCCTGGTATACTCACTTTCAAAACAGTTGCATCTGCCTTCACTATTTTTCATTCTGGTTTTTGGTCTTGTTCTTAACAATGCAGAGCCTTATCTTAAAGGCTGGCTCAAAGAATATCTGCATCCTGAAAAACTTATTAGTGTGAACCTTGAATTAAAGGTAATGACTGCTGAACTTGCCTTTCTGATCAGAACCTTCTTTTTCTTACTTTTTGGTTATAGCATTGATATTTTATTGATTTTTTCAATCCCGGTGGTTATAACCGGAACTCTGATTATGCTTGTGATATTAATTATACGCTGGGTCTTTCTGCGTTATATCTCTAAAACTAATGTTTTTCCTGAGTTATTTATAGCTCCCCGTGGTTTGATTACGATCATTTTGTTTTACAGTATTCCGTTACATCTCACTACTGATAAGTTTAATGAGGGGGTTTTATCATTTGTGATTATCGTATCCGGATTTATTATGATGGTTGGAATTCTGATGTCAAAGAAAAAATTCAATGTTGAAAATGAACTTACTCCCTGAATGCCGATCAGTTAGGATAAGATATTTTCATTTCTTCATAACGGACATTAAATTAGCCGATTAGCCTTTTAAAGGCCGTAATACAACCCAGATGTAATCCTTCATGAAATATTAAGAAGTTCATAGCATCTTCAAATGAAAGGATTTCGACATCAAATCTGGTGGTCCAGTTTGGATATTTCTGAAA
>JBAZHY010000271.1:0-3934 GCA_041652175.1 Pedobacter sp. | reverse complement strand
CTGACATTAATCACCAATGGCAGCTTTACCCTGGTATATAATCTTCAAACCGGAAAGTTTGATTATCAGATTGATGAAATGGATATGAAAGCCGTTAGTCAGACTGATGAAAGTGGCAGGATTTATTATACTTTCAGATCGGGTTTGTACAGCCGTGATTTATCAAAGCCGCAGCAGGCTCCTGTAAAGCTTTACGATAAGGCAGGATCTGCAAATGCTATGCTGATCAGGGATAATAAACTTTATATTTTGAATTCTGATGCCATTCTCCTGATTAAAGATCTGGAAAACGGAGAGATAAAATCAGGTAAACTGAATATACCCGGTCAGCCTATATCTATTCAAAGTATTATGAAAGGTCCCGATGGCCGAATCTGGTCAGGAGGGTATCTCGCCGGCGGACATGCAGCCTATGATCCTCAAACGAATAAATTGACCTCTTATCCCGGATTGCATCAAACCGAGGGTATGACTGTTAAAGATCAGTTTATTTATTTTGGGATTTATCCCAAAGGGCAGATGTATGAGTACAACACTGCAAAGGAATGGGATATCAAAAAATCCAACCCACGTTTTCTTGGACAGATCCCTGACCAGAGCCGCCCTTTTGCCGTTGTCAATGAGAAGTTAAGCGGAAAAATATTTTTTGGAATGGTACCCGAGTATGGAAAACTGGGAGGAGCTCTGGTTAGTTATGATCCCAGGAAGCAGGACCTGAAATCTTACGGCACTGTTATTCCTGATCAGTCGCTTGTCAGTCTGATTTCCATTAATGGAATGCTCTGGGGTGGCACCAGTGTTTCAGGAGGATTGGGGGTTATGCCTTCAACCAGAGTGGCCAAATTATTTTCATGGAATGTTCAGGAGGGTCGTAAAGCAGAGGAGATTGTACCCGTTGAAGGGGCCTATGCCATTACCTGTTTGATTCAGGGTCCGGATGGAAATATATGGGGAATGGCAGGGGGAACCCTTTTTATATTTGATCCTGTTAACAGAAAGGTTTTAAAAAAGAAAGAGATTTACCCGACACCGGTATTGAAAAGTCATGTATGGAGGGATGCATTTCTTATTGTACATCCTTCAGGAATGATTTATGGTAGCGGCGGTAATCAGCTGTTCAGGATTAAGCCCGATACATTACAGGTTGAAATTCTTACTAAGCCGGCAAGTTTACTGGCAATGGATAATCAAGGGAGGATCTATTTTCATCGTTCAGCCGAATTATGGCAATATGATCCGGGTGCTAAATGATAAAGGTTATGAAACTTTGAAAGACTGAATCTTTTCCTTATCATTAAGATAAACTTTACAATGTGGATCTTTTAATTTCAATTCATAAGGCAGTCTGATCACTTAAAATGAGTAGGAATAGAGCACTGAATAAATTTGTACGATTTTGGAAGAAGCTTGGTCCCGGCTTAATTACCGGTGCCAGTGATGACGATCCCTCAGGAATAGCTACTTATTCTCAGGCCGGTGCCAAATATGGTCTTTCAACGCTTTGGACCGCCTTAATTACATTCCCTTTAATGGCTGCAATACAGGAGATGTGTGCCCGTATAGGCTATGTAACCGGTAAAGGGTTAACAGGAACTCTGAAAGAACATTATTCCAAACCTGTGCTTTATCTGATGGTCTTATTCAGTTTTCCGGCAATCATTATTAATATCGGTGCTGATATAGCCGGTATGGGTGCGGTTGGTAATTTGCTTTTCCCTTCAATTAATGCAGGGTATTTTAGTATAGGCTTTACCCTGTTGCTGCTTATGCTCATTATTTATCTGCCCTACCGTAAATTTGCTTCAACACTTAAATACCTTTGTGCTGTACTTCTGGTATATTTAATTGTGCCCTTCCTGTACAAGCAGGATTGGTTGGCTATTCTAAAGGGGACTTTAATTCCTTCGATCACATTTGATGAAGATTTTATCAGTATACTGGTAGGAATTCTGGGGACCACCATATCACCATATCTATTCTTCTGGCAGGCAACTATGGTTGCTGAAGACAGAAAGCATAAACGGAAAATCATTGTTGATAAGAAGATCATGGAAGAGATAAAGCAGGATGTAGACTTTGGTATGCTATTCTCTAACCTCGTCATGTTTTTTATTATCCTGACCTCCGGAACTGTCTTGTTTAATGCGGGTATCTACCGTATTGATACTGTTGAGCAGGCGGCAATGGCTTTAAGACCTCTGGCAGGCGATTCGGCTTATTTACTGTTTGCGATAGGTGTACTGGGAACCGGTTTACTGGCCATTCCGGTGCTTTGCGGTGCATTATCCTATATTGTAACCGAGACATTCGGCTGGCAAAGAGGCCTGGATAAAAAGTTTCATCAGGCAAAGGCTTTTTACCTGATCACGGCAGTTTCACTTTTACTTGGCCTGATGATGAATTATGCTGGGATATCACCTATCAAAGCATTGATCTGGTCGGCTATTTTATATGGTTTAACTGCACCTGTAATGATTGCCATTATTCTTCATATTGCTAATAATAAGGAGGTTATGGGAGAGTTTACTAATGGTAAAATATCTAATTTTTTAGGCTTTTCAGCATTTGTATTAATGAGTATTGCCGCTTTTATATTAATATACCTTCAAATCTTCCATTGATTTTCATTAAATCATATTCAGGAGAATTAATAAATCAGCTCCGGATAGAATATGTCATTGGTTTTTCTTGTTATTTTTCTATTAATTAGGGGAAACAATAGACATCCTGAACCTAAATTCAGAATGATTAAGCTAATCCAATGAATTACAAGCAGTATGCAGAAAAATATCAGGATAATCTCCTGAAGGATGTTATTCCTTTTTGGTTGAAGAACTCCATAGATAAGGAGTTTGGAGGTTTTTTTACCTGCCTTGACAGAAACGGAAATGTATTTGATACCGATAAATTTGCCTGGCTTCAATTCAGACAGATATGGTGCTTCAGTATGCTTTACAATCAGGTAGAGCAGAAAAAAGAATGGCTTGATTGTGCTGTTCAGGGTGCTGAATTTATGAAAAAGTATGGAAGGGATAGTGAGGGTAATTTTTATTTCTCGCTTACCCGCGAAGGACAGGCACTTATTCAGCCCTATAATATTTTTTCAGATTGTTTTGCCGCGATGGCTTATGCTCAGTTGTATAAGGCATCGGGTATTGAGGAGTATGCCCGGATTGCCGTAGATACCTTCAATAATATTCTCAAAAAGAAAGATAATCCCAAGGGACAATATAATAAAGCTTATCCTGATACAAGGCCACTTCAGGGATTTTCATTGCCTATGATCCTATGTAATCTGGTTCTTGAACTTGAGCATCTGCTCAATAAGGACCTGATCGAACAGACTATTAATGAAGGCATTCATTCAGTCATGGAAGTTTTCTATCAGCAAGATCTTGGAATTATTCTCGAAAATGTAAAGCCTGATGGATCGTTCTCAGATTCATTTGAAGGCCGTCTGGTTAATCCCGGTCATGGCCTGGAGTCTATGTGGTTTATCATGGATATTGCTGAGCGCAGGAACGATCAGGCTCTGATTAAAAAGGCAGTAGATGTAAGTGTTAATATTCTGGAATATGGATGGGATAAGGAATATGGCGGGATTTTATATTTTATGGATATTAAAGGGTTTCCTCCTCAGCAGTTAGAATGGGATCAAAAATTATGGTGGGTTCATATGGAAACCCTGATCACCCTTCTGAAAGGATATTATCATACAGGAGATCAACGCTGCTGGAATTGGTTTGAGAAAGTTCATCAATATACCTGGGATCATTTTCCCGATCCGGAAATGGGTGAGTGGTATGGTTATCTGAACAGGCGCGGTGAAGTATTATTACCTTTAAAAGGAGGTAAATGGAAAGGATGCTTCCATGTTCCAAGGGGATTATACCAATGCTGGAAAACACTGGAAAAAATAGAAACAAAGTATTCA
>JBAZHY010000270.1:0-3937 GCA_041652175.1 Pedobacter sp. | reverse complement strand
CCTGCTTTTCATCCGTTGCAATACTGAAAACGTCTACATCACTTATTGACGAGTTAACTATAGTTGATTTACTCTGATAATGTTCAAGCAGATCATATTTCGATTTTAATTGATGAGAAAGCTCGAAATTCAGGTCCTTTACTGATTTGTCCAGCTGCTCCTTTAGTCTTCTGATAACAATTCCGGTTTTACCGTTCAGAATATCCTTAATCTCGGCAATACTTTGATTATAATCTTCTTCTGACTGAAAAGCTTCACACGGACCTTTGCAATTACCAATCTGATATTCCAGACAGATTCTGAACTTGCCTGCCTCAATATTTTCTTTTGTGAGAGGCAGATTACAGGTTCTGAGAGGATAAATCTCTTTGATCATACCCAGAATGGTATGCATCATACTTACTGAAGCATAAGGTCCAAAATATGTTGAACCATCACGAATAATCTTTCTTGTCCAGAAGATACGCGGAAACTTTTCATTCTTAATGATAATCCATGGATAGGTTTTATCATCTTTAAGCAGGACATTATACCTTGGCTGATGTTTTTTAATCAGACTGTTTTCCAGAAGCCAGGCATCAATCTCAGTATCAACTATGGTAAAGGTAATTTTACGGATCTTGCTCACCAGTACTCTGGTTTTGGCATTTACCTTATAATTGTCTTTATTGAAATATGAGGATACTCTGTTCTTTAAGTTTTTTGCTTTACCAATATAAATCAGCTCGTCAGCATCTGACCAGAACTGATAAATGCCCGGTTTGAGGGGAAGTTTTTTTAACTCGGAGCGATAATCAAAATCTTTCATAGTAAATGCCCGGTTTCAGGATGGTTTCTGAAGATAATCTTAGAATCCAAGCTTTTTTTCCTGTTCTGATTGACCGGATTGTTGTTCAGAATATATGCTGCAGTCTATGATTGTGGTTATTCCACCCTTAGGTACGGGGAAATCTCCCTTACTGTACTTCAAGATTGGATCTGCATATACTTTTTGCATATAAAGTCCGAATATTGGCAAGGCAGTGTTTGCACCTTCCCCGAATGAGGTTGAACTGAAATGTATCGCCCGGTCTTCAGCACCTGTCCAAACCCCGGTAACCAGTTCTGGCGTAATACCCATAAACCAACCATCGGAGTTATTTTGTGTTGTACCGGTCTTCCCTCCAATTGGATTGGTCAATTTGTATCTCCATCCTAATCTTACCCCGGTTCCTTGTTTTACAACGGCTTTCAGCATATCCGTCATAACATAAGCTGTTTGTTCATCCAGCACTACTTTTACTTTAGGCCGACGTTCATATATTACGTTTCCATTCTTATCTTCAATGCGTAACAGGTATATAGGTTCTGTCCAGACGCCATGATTAACAAAGACAGAATATGCACCAACCATATCATAAACTGAAGCATCAAAAGAACCCAGGCAAATAGATGGAACCGCAGGAACATCACTGGTAATTCCCATGTTTTTTGTCAGGGTTGCCACAGCAGTTGAACCAACCTGTTTCATCATATAAGCGGTTACATAATTTTGAGAGCTTGCAAGTGCTTTCTTTAATGTAATATTACCGGGAATTGGGTTATATGCTTTTGGAGTCCATATAGTTCCGTCTCCTGCATCTATTCCCACAGGTTCATTAGCAACAGTATAGCAGGGAGAATAACCACCGCTGCCAATTGCTACTGCATAA
The DNA here is from genome assembly GCA_041652175.1 of Pedobacter sp. Taxonomy (GTDB): domain Bacteria; phylum Bacteroidota; class Bacteroidia; order Sphingobacteriales; family Sphingobacteriaceae; genus Daejeonella. Next base: position 2,246 of record JBAZHY010000270.1, on the reverse strand, counting down.
GTAAATGGTTTGGCCGTAGAACCTACCTGACGGGTACCCATTTTTACCTGGTCATATTTAAAATGGGTAAAATTGGTGCCACCAACCCATGCCCTTATATATCCGGTTTGTGGCTCCATTGACATAACTGCATTTCTAAGCATCAATTTATAATACTTAATAGAGTCTAATGGACGCATCAATGTATCAATTTCACCTCTCCAACTGAATATACTCATACGGGCAGGTGTTCTAAAGTTTTGCAGAATCTCTTCTTCACTCTTACCTTCAGATTTAAGCTGCTGATATCGGTCTGATCTGCGCATGCCCTGATCAATAAGGGTTTTGGCCTCTTTAAAATTGAAGGGGTCACGACCCTTCCATGAATTATTGAATTGAACTTGCAGGATTTTTAAATATTCCTGTTGGGATTCTTCCGCATACTTCTGCATCCGCGAATTGATTGTAGTATAAATTTTCAATCCATCCCTGTCCAGATCATATGCTGTGCCGTCAGCTTTGTAGATAGAGTTCTCCTCCAGGGTTTGTTGTACATCTTTCTTTAATACGGCTCTGAAATACGGGGCATATCCATCATTATGGTCTGATGGATTAAATTCAAGTTTAAGAGGAATTTTTTTAAGGCGTTCTTCTTCTTCATCACTGATATAATTGGCCTTATTCATGTTTTCTATAACGGTATTTCTACGTAATAAGGCCCTTTCCGGATTTCTGTACGGATTATATAAAGATGGCCCTTTCAACATGCCAATAAGAATAGCTGCCTGTTCCGGCCTCAATTTATCTGGTGTCGTACTGAAATAGGTTCTTGCAGCTGATTTAATTCCGTAGGTATTATAAGAACCAAAATCTACGGTATTCAAATACATGGTAATGATCTCCTCTTTGGTATACTGGCGTTCCAGTTTAACTGCAACAATGAGTTCCTGTGATTTCTGAATAAGACGTTTTATAAAATTTCTGGAACGGCCTTCCTTAGAGAAAAGGTTTAGGGCAAGCTGCTGGGTAATAGTACTGGCACCTTGTCTGTTTCCTACAAGATTATAAAAAATAACAGTAAAAGTACGTTTGAAATCGATACCGGAATGAGAGTAAAAGCGAATATCTTCTGTTGCAATGAGTGCATTAATTACATTCGGTGAAATTTCATCATAACGGACATTGGAACGGTTTTGTACATAATAAGTTCCCAGCACGACATTATCGTCAGAAATGACCTCAGATGCCTGATTACTTTTGGGATTTTCCAAAGCCCGTAATTCCGGAAGCCTCCCGAATAATCCAAGCCCAATGCTGAAAATTAATATAGCGCCGAAAGCAATGATACCGATAATCCATTTCCAGAAAAGGATAGTATACCGATTTAATTCATGCTTTGTTAGAGGGGAATTCATAGTTATTTAATATTAGTAATTCTTAGTATAAAACTCAATATACAGGTCAAGTATTTCCTTGTTACTGATTATCTCCAGATTTTGCCGGCTGATATAGAAAATTCCATATTTTGTTGCCGGTATTTTCATAATCTCTTTCATCATTGGACTGATCTTGTTATAATAATCAGCTGCTGCTGCTTTACCGGCTATCGGGCCTACAAATATCAGTTGATTTTGGTTAGCAATTGATTTTAATTGATGTTTGATTGCGACACCCGGCAAATTTACACGGTTAAATTGTCCGATCCCAAAACGCGATGAGCTTAAATTTACAGAAGGATCAGAAACATTCACAACGAAGTAGAAATCACCAGAATCATCTGTTGAGAAGAATTGATTTAACGCAGTAGTTTCAACTTTGGTCTCCTTAATTTCGGGTTCTATAATTGCAGTCGGCTCTTTCACTGCCGTTGCAGAAGTATCCCGGGTAATTACAACCTGTTCTGCCAGAGGTTCTGTAATAAAATGATCCCTGTTGGGGTCATGATCTATCAAAGCTGTTGTCCTTCCCGTCATTTCGATTCTGTTCGAAGCTATAAATGCCAGGTGACCTTTGACCAGAGGGACTATTAGTTTTTCATCAGGATAGTTCTTAACAATTTCCCTGAATGCGTTTTCGAGCTGATCAAGCTTCTGAGTATGCCCCAGGGCAAGAGTCCTGAGATAATCCAGTTGTGCTGATGAGTTCTTTAATGTATTTGCCGAATTAAACTTATCAATTGAATTTATTACCTCTGTATACTTCTTTTCAGTATAACTGTTATAGGCTTCATTATAAAAGCGATTAAATGTCAATTGATTTTCATCATT
>JBAZHY010000269.1:0-3938 GCA_041652175.1 Pedobacter sp. | reverse complement strand
TTAAACTATTCAGGGTTTATGACCACAAATACGGAAATGAATAAAATTGTTCCGATTATTTTTTGTTGAATACAGATTACACTGATTGCCTTAAAAATTTATAATGATCATTTAAACTGTAAACCCCTATGATCTACTAATTTAATTATTATTATTTGAGAATTAAACTGTCAATTCAACACACTTTATCTTAGTGGGAATTGAAAGATCTTTTGTTTACGTTTCCTAAGTATCAAATTCCTGAATTTTCCTTTAAAATTTCCATTAAGGGTAGAATATTCTACTTTATTCTATACAAAAAGTATCTTTAATAATCTGATTAAATAAATTTCTATGCTTTATTCTAAATCCTTCCTTCACAATTTCTTTCTTGTTTGTATCACGCTGTTTCTGATTCCTTCATTTTGTCTGGCAGTAAATGTTAGAGACTTTGGTGCTAAAGGAGATGGAATTGCGGATGATACCCGTGCAATTAATGCAGCTATCAGAGCTGCTAACGATGGTCTGGTTGAATTTCCGCGTGGTACCTACAGGATTACGAAAACAATTGAAATAAAGTTGGCTGAAAATGGTACCACAGGCCTTTCAGGGCGGGGAGGCAGCGCCGGTATACTCATGGCAGCTGAAGGTCCGGCTTTCCGGTTTATTGGTTCACATGATAAGGGTTCTGCCCTTCCTTCATCGGTAAAACCAATTACCTGGCTGAAAGAGCGTATGCCACTGATCGATGCGCTGGAAATTATTGGAATGCATGCGAATGCCGATGGTATAGAACTCAGAAATACATTGATGCCGGTTTTACGGGCTTTACTGATCCGCAATGTAAGGAACGGAATACATTTGAGCTCCAGAAACCGGAATGTGCTGATTGATGCCTGTCATATCTATAATAATTCAGGCATTGGAATTTTTCTGGATCAGGTAAATATCCACCAGTTTATTATCAGCGATAGTCATATCAGCTATTGTAAAAAAGGCGGTATAGGAGTGATGGGAAGCGAGATCAGAAATTTTCAGATTACCGGAAATGATATTGAATACAATTGTGATCCTGAAGGTATCGCGTCGGCCGATATCTGGGTGGATTGTTCTAAGGGTGGTAGTGTCAGGGAAGGAACGATTTCAGGAAATACCATTCAGGCTATTCCCGCTAAGGGCGGAGCCAATATCCGCTTTCTGGGAGCTCCCGATAATGCAGATAAAATAGGGTTGTGGAGTATCACAGGAAACCATATCAGTAATCAGGAGCTGAATATTCATTTAGAAAATACCCGTGGGATCAGCATTACCGGAAATACTTTTATTAGGGGGTATGATCGCCATCTGCTGATTAATAACAGCAGGAATCTGGTTATCAGCGGAAATATCTTTGATCATAATGAGGATTATTTTCCGGCTCAGCCTGTTCCTTATGGAGGTATTTTACTGACTCGGGGTGAGAATGTTATATTGAGTGATAATATCATTGATGGCTCGGGAAACGGCTCGGAGGGCATGGGAGGGGCTGTTGTAATAAAAGATAGCAGGGAGGTGATGGTCAGGGGTTTGCAAATTAAAAATCCAATCATTAATGGAATTCAATTAGAGAATACTTCTGACTCAAGCATAACAAATTGTATGATCAGTGAAAGCGCAGAGAATAAAAAAATGATTGTTGGCTTATCGTTGAAGGGGGTTTGTACCGGAACACTGATCAGCGACAATCAAATAGCTGCCGGAAAAGAGGGAAGGATTTTAAATTCTGCAAGCGGTACAGTTATTAAATAGAATACTTATATCTGCTATTTCAGAATCATTAAATAGTTAATTTAATTACTATAGATTTCATTCAGACACAATAATTCTTATTTAATTGATTTTCAGTCAGAGATTTTATACTTTACTCCTACATTTCCTGAAGTATGTATACAAAAAAGTATCTGCCTTATTATTTGTTTCTCTTAATTGCCGGAGTATTTGCCTGCAATATCAATAAGGAAACCACCACCCGAACTATTGCAGAGGTTGCTGCTAATGAAGATGTGGCACGGTATATGGATGCATTCAAGGGGCTGGGAGCTTTAACAGATTCCACAAAACCAACACAGCCTCAGAAGGCACTGTCGCACTTCCGTTATCCTGAAGATCTTAGTTTGGATCTGGTTTTATCTGAACCTGAAATAGTTCAGCCGGTCGAGCTTAGTTTTGACCATCGTGGGCGGCTCTGGGTGGTGCAATATCATCAGTATCCATATCCGCAAGGGTTAAAAGTAACCAGTGTTGATAATTTTCTAAGAGTACAATTTGATAAAACACCTGTAGCTCCTCCAATGGGTTTAAAAGGAGCGGATAAGATCACCATTTTTGAAGATACAGATGGTAATGGTAAATACGACAAATCCGTTGATGCGATCAAAGGTTTGAATATTGCAACCAGTGTAACTGTAGGGAGAGGTAAAATATGGGTGCTGAATCCTCCCTATCTTCTGGCATTTGATGATCCGGATGGCGACGGGATTCCTAAGGGTGATCCGGTAGTGCATCTCAGTGGTTTTGGTTTGGAGGATACCCATGCGGTAGCTAATAGTTTACGCTGGGGCCCTGATGGATGGCTTTATGGTGCCCAGGGGAGTACGACTACAGCCAATATCAGTTCGTCAGTTTCTAAAAATATTGCTTTCTCAGGACAGGTGATATGGAGATACAATGTTGATACCAAAGTGTTTGAAGTGTTTGCAGAAGGAGGAGGTAACACTTTCAATATTGAGTTTGACAGTAAAGGCAGATTGTATTCGGGTAATAATAATGCCGATCGTGGCCCTCAGTTTAAACAGGGAGGTTATTATCCGAGAAGTCTCGGTAAACACGGTCCATACACTAATCCCTATACTTTCGGTAATCTGGAAAATATGCAGCTGGAAGGTGAAAAAGTTCGGTTTACGCATTCGCTGATCAAATATGAGGGAGGTCATTTGCCTGACTCTTATAAGGATAAGATGATAGCGTTGAACCCTCTGCTGAATTTTGTTCAGATGTCGAGGTTTGAACCAAATGGCTCAACATTTAAAAATATTAATGAGCAAAAAATAATTGAAACCGACGATCGCTGGTTTCGTCCGGTGAATATTGTGGCTGGTCCTGATGGAGCAGTTTATATTGCCGACTGGTATGATAGCAGACTTTCTCATGTCGATCCCCGTGATACCTGGCATAAGAGTTCAGGCCGGATTTATCGTCTTCGTGCCAAAGGTGCTCCTACCCGTATGCCGAAATTTGATTTGAGCAAGTACACCAATGATCAGTTAATTGAGCTGCTTGGCAATAAGAATAAATGGTTCAGGCAGCAGGCACTCCAGCAATTCGCCAACAGGAAAGACAAAACGGCTGTTCCTAAATTATTGTCCATATTACAATCAGGGGATTCCGGGATAAGTCTGGAAGCACTCTGGGCAATAAATCTGACTGAGGGTTTGAGTGATAAAACTACCTCCATCGCTTTAGCTCATTCCGATCCTTATGTGAGGGAATGGGTGGTGCGTTTAAAGGGCGATGCAGGATATGTTTCAAAGTCAATTTCAGCAGAAATTTCAAAGCTGGCAGCAAAGGAGTCTAATCCGGAAGTGCGGGCTCAGCTTGCCTCAACAGCAAAAAGATTGCCTGCTGCTGATGCTATACCCATTATCAGAAATCTGCTGAAATATCATGATGATACAAATGATCCTGATATTCCCCTGCTAATCTGGTGGGCAATTGAATCAAAATCAGAAACTGATCGTGAAGCTGTCCTTTCCCTATTTGAAGACCGGGAGATATGGAATAAAAAGCTGGTGAAGGAATATATTTTGAAGCGTCTGATGCAACGATATATCCTTGCCGGAGGGACAGAGAACTACAGGATTGCTACCAGGCTGATGGAGCTTGCCCCGGGCAGAGATGAGGGTAAAATACTGGTGAGCGGA
>JBAZHY010000268.1:0-3962 GCA_041652175.1 Pedobacter sp. | reverse complement strand
CATCAGGAAACTTCCCCCCCTGTAATTGAGCAGCCAGTCGGTTTCCAATCCGTTTTTTAATGCCCAGTAGGTTATTCCGTATGCTTTAAGATGGTTTTTCTGCTCCTCATCCATCGGGATAAGGATGGACGCTGCCCTGCAAACGACAGAAAAAAGTATGAATAATACTGTAAAACGGACTTTTAACATCTTGGTTTCTATTTCTGATTGTTTATAAATTTAGGAAAAGAAGAAGATATATGTAGAATTTCATCAATTGACTGAAATAATTAACTTTGTGATCCATTTAGAAGCACAGATATATGAGCAAAGCAATTATTAAAACTGAAAAAGGTGATATGACGGTTCAATTTTACGATAAAGATGCACCTAATACAGTTGCAAATTTCCTAAAACTGGCTAAATCCGGCTATTATGACGGAGTAACATTTCACCGTGTAATTAATGATTTTGTTATTCAGGGAGGGGATCCTACAGGTACAGGTGCAGGCGGCCCGGGATACCATATCAAGTGTGAGCTTGATGGTGATAACCAGTATCACGACAGAGGGGTGCTTTCAATGGCACATGCAGGCAGGGATACCGGTGGCTCTCAGTTCTTTATTTGCCACAGCCGTACGAATACAGCGCATCTCGACCGTAATCATACCTGCTTTGGCAAGGTAATTGAGAACGTGGATGTGGTTGATGATATCCGTCAGGGAGATAAGATTTTAGGAGTAGAAATTTTGGAAGAGGGTAATGCATAATGCGTATTGCGATATGCGTATTTATTCTATTACAAAAAATAATTAATAAAGATTGATGTTTCTGAGTAAGGTACAGCGTTGTACTCAATACTCAATACTCAATACTCAATACTTAAAATATGAATTTAAGAGGACTTGTTTCTGTATCGGGAAAGCCGGGATTGTATAAATTAATAGGACAAAATAAATCAGGTTTTATTCTGGAGTCACTGGATGAGCTGAAGAATAAGATTGTAGTGAATGTCAGTACAGCAAAAATGGCTTCTTTAGAAGATATTACCATTTTTGGTGATGCTGCAGATATTAAACTAAGTGATATTTTCCTGAAGATGAGGGATGCTAATAGTATTCCTGATGCAAAGGTGGCAGATGGTAAGGCATTGCGGGCATTTTTCCTAGAGGTTGCCCCTGATCATGATCAGGAACGTGTATATGCCTCTGATATGAAGAAAATCATCAGCTGGTTTAATCTGATTAAGGACCTTCCATTATTTGCTGAGGAGGCTCCAGAATCATTAACTGAGACGGGTGCACCTGCTATTGCAGAGCCTGCAGCAAAGAAGAAGCCTGAACCGGTTTCAAAAGCGAAAGAAAAGCCTAAGGCTACCAAAGCTCCTGCTAAGAGCGCAACCCGAGTTTCTCAGAAATCAAAATAATTCCAATAATGGTGTATGATAAATTTTATTATACACCATTATTTCTTCATGATCTAGAAGAAATACACAATGGCTGCGCCAAGGGCTAAGCCTATGACGATAAACAGCCATAACATTGTACCCTCTCTTTTCTGAATTCCCGATCTGAACTGATATTTTCTTTTATAATCTGCCATAAGCTTCTAATTTAGTCATGATGATAGGGTTCTCCTTTCAGAATGGTGAAAGCCCTGTATAGCTGTTCACTAAACAACAATCGGATCATTTGATGTGAGAAGGTCATTTGGGAGAGAGATATTTTATCATTACTTCTTGAATAGACCTCATCACTGAACCCATAGGGACCACCTACAATGAAAACGAGATGCTGCAAACCTCCAACCATTTTCTTATTTAAAAATACTGAAAATCCTCTGGAAGAAAACTCTTTTCCGTTTTCGTCCAGGAGTACCACATAATCTGTACTCTGTATATTTTTAAATATTAATTCAGATTCCCTGATTTTTTGTTGTTCCTGCGACAGGCTTTTTGTGTTTTTTAGTTCCGGAAGTTCCAGTATTCTGAAAGTTACGTAATGTTTCAGACGTTTCAGATAAATATCGATTCCTTCATTCAGATATCTATCTTCAGTTTTTCCTATGGTTAACAGTGTAATCTTCATTATTTTAAAATAGTTACGGAACCTGATTTTTCAATTGTTTGATCATTAAAATCATAAGCTTCAATCACATAATAATAGGTTCCAACAGGAAGGGGCTCATTGTTATAAGTGCCTTTCCAGTGATTGAACAGATCTTCTGAGACAAATAGTTGTGTCCCATAGCGGTTGAATATCTGAATTTTGTAGGATTTAATATTGGTCATGCTGACTACAAATTCATCATTTCTTCCGTCATTATTAGGGGTAAAGGTATTAGGAACAAACAGGATATTATTCTTGCTGATCATATATTGTCCCTGAACAACCGATGCACTGCATACCGAGCTTTTAAAAGCAGTGAGACTGACATCATAATTGCCCTCAATGGTGTAGGTATGCTCCGGATTCAGATCTGTGGAGGTGCTGCCATCACCAAAGTCCCAAAGCCATGCATCAGCATCTTTTGATTCATTGAAAAATCTCACTTTGATAGGGATGGATAATTTTGAAGGCAGTCTGGGCTCTGAGCGGAAAGCAGCCACCGGGTTTTTATAGATGGGTGGTACGACTATGCTGACTGTTTCGGTATGACAATCGCCGCGACTAACAATTAATGAATATGTGCCGGCAACAGCTGTACTGTTAACCGGAATCTTTGGTTCCCGTTGATTGGAGCTGAAATTGTTGGGGCCTGTCCAGGTGTAAATCACATCGGTCTGCGCCGGAGTGCTTAAGCGGATAGTATCTGTGAGACAAAAATCAGGTTTGTTGACATTAATTACAGGCCGGTTAGGGCTCAGGGCAACCAGAATTTCCCGGCTAAAAATACTGATACAACCTGAGCTACCCTCTGCTTCCAGAATAATGGTTTTCTTTCCTGAACTTGAATAGCTGACGGTATTTACGGGATTACCTGATCCTACCGGAATATTGGAACCTTCACCGAAATTCCATCGTAGTTTCTGGAAGTTACCGGAAGTATTTGTAAAAGTAAAACTCTGAGCATTTGTACATGCATTATTATTGAGAACTGAAAATGAAGCTACAGGTGTTTGTCCGATAGGAGGGACATTAGCTATTGCAGGGTCGGATGAACATCCGTTTACTGTTATAGTTAACATATAATCGCCGGCTTTATCAGCCTGATCTACCGGTATGAGAATTTGTCTGGTTTTTGCTGTAAACCCATTAGGCCCTGTCCATAAATATTCAGCTCCTGAAACGGAGTCAGTACCCAAAATTATATTTTCGCCGATGCAGTAACGTGCTTTCAGGCCACTGATAACAGGGGTGGAGGGTTTCTGGCCCACAAGAAAGGATTGAGTTAAGCTTACAGCACAGCCTTCATTATTGAATACCTGTAATACAGCTGTTTTAAACCCGGGTGTTGAATATCTGACAGAATGCGGGCCGGCACTATTGGCGGTGGCTGGAATGGCTCCTTCTCCAAAAGCCCATTCGGCTCGGGTATAGTTTGCAGAACCTGTACTGCTAAAGGTAAATGATTGTCCGGTTGTGCAAGGCAAAACTTTTGTTACGTCCATTTTTGCCTGAGGACCAACAAATTCGCCTGTTCCTCCGAATTCGAGCTTAAATCCATTGTTCCCATTTGAAAAGTTATCTACCAGCAAAGCATAAATATGACCCTGCTGCATGTCGATGTATTTCAGGTAGCCATCCTGTCCCCCTCGTCCGCATCCTGATTCTTCAGTAATATCTGTAGAAGTGAGGTTCATGCCTGTTTTGAAATACAGCGGTTCAGTCGGACATTCCCTGTTATCCACACCGTGGCCGGCGGCACATCTCAAAAGTGTTTTGGTATTGAAGTCTCCGGAAGGTCCAAGATCATATAAAATCCAATCTATATCATCACTATTAACTGTTGGAGTAATATCCAATGTAAGTGTACCATTATTT
>JBAZHY010000267.1:0-3970 GCA_041652175.1 Pedobacter sp. | reverse complement strand
GGCTTTGCTCGACAGGATGGAGATTATTGAGGTGAATGGTTATACGATTGAAGAAAAAATAGAAATTGCCAGGCAACATTTGCTTCCTAAACAAAGGGAACAGCATGGTATAAAATCTAAAGATATTTCTTTAAAAAGTAATGTGATTGAAAAAGTGATCGAAGATTATACCCGCGAATCAGGCGTCAGAGGTCTTGAGAAAAAGATCGGTTCGCTGGTGCGCGGAGTAGCAACAAAAATCGCTATGGATAAAGAATATAATCCGTCATTGAATAAAAACGATGTAGAGACTATTCTGGGTCCGCCTATATTTGATAAGGATCTGTATGAAGGAAATGAAGTTGCCGGCGTTGTTACCGGTCTGGCCTGGACTCAGGTTGGAGGTGATATTCTCTTTATTGAGGCAAGTCTTAGTCCGGGAAAGGGCAAACTTACCCTAACCGGTAACCTGGGTGATGTAATGAAGGAATCAGCCACCATCGCCATGGCCTATCTTCGTGCCAATGCATCTAAATTCGATATCGATCATAGATTATTTGATCAGTGGGATGTACATGTGCATGTTCCTGCCGGAGCAACACCTAAAGATGGTCCGTCTGCAGGTATAACCATGCTAACCGCACTGACCTCTGCCTTCACCCAGCGAAAAGTGAAACCTCATCTGGCAATGACCGGTGAAATAACCCTTCGTGGTAAGGTATTGCCGGTTGGTGGAATAAAAGAAAAAATTCTGGCAGCTAAACGTGCCAATATCAAAGAAATTATTCTCTCAAAATCAAACAGAAAAGATATACTTGAAATCAGGGAAGATTATATCAAAGACCTGAACTTCCATTACGTAGTCGAAATGAAGGAAGTAATTGAACTGGCGTTGAGTAAAGATAAGGTGAAGGATGCAATAGATATTTCCGTAAAGAATAAATCTGCTGAAGTACAGTAATTTGAAGTAAAATTCTGAAATATTCTTAATTTTAAATACATCCCCGTCTAAAACTAAGAATATGAAAACCAGAATTACATTATTTGTCCTTTTCTTTTTGCTGATAAATAGCGTAAAAGGACAGGAAAACAGAGCAGAATCTTTAGGATCTGAAAAGCGGGCTCAAAATATATTTGTTGAGCTGGGCGGTCAGGGTTTATTATTTACGGCCAATTACGACACCCGCTTTTCTAACCGACGGGACGGACTTGGTGGCCGGGTCGGAATAGGCTATATTGCAGCAGATGGAGACAACGCCACAACCGTACCTTTATCCTTGAATTATCTTTTAGGTAAAGGAAGGCATTTCTTTGAAATCGGCCTTGGAGCCACACTTCTGGCAACCAAAGCCAGCGATCATTCTTTCGTGTTTAATGATAATAATAGTGACGTTATCGGGACAATGAGTTTTTCGTACAGACTGCAACCTGTAGATAGCGGTTTTTCATTACGGGCAGGCCTTACTCCGGTTTTCAATAAAGATTTTTTTATTCCATACTACGCCGGATTAAGTTTAGGTTATAGTTTTTAATCCTGAAAAAAATACGAAGTTTGCCGGATACAATTTCCGGCAAACTATTTCTTACTCATTAACCGAATGAAAAAAATCATCCTTGCCTTCTATACTGCCCTAAGTTTTTGCTGTTTTACAGTAAAGGCCCAATCTGATAGTTATCGAAGCGAATTCAATTTCAGAAGCGACAATGATTCTTATCTGGCATATGGCCAGGACCGGTATTATACCAACGGACTTTTTTTAAACTTCAGATCTGCACTGAATCAATCTAAGTTAAAAAACGAAAAACTCAATAAGGTGATCTGGGAAATCGAAGCAGGTCAGAAGATATACAATCCCCAATCGGGAAGTATTAATAATATCGCTTTTGTTGACCGCCCCTTTGCGGGTTACCTCTACGCTGGTGGAAGCATAAATTTACTGTATAATTCTGAAAACAACCTGAAAATTAGTCTTCAGGCCGGAACAATCGGACCGGCAGCAAAAGGAAAGGAAGCGCAGGAACTTTTGCACAATACCGTAGGATTTTATGAGATTAATGGCTGGCAATGGCAGGTAAACAACGCAGCGGGTATAAACTCCATTCTGGAATATAATAATTTGCTCAAAAGATTTCCGGCAGGAAATACAGATCTTACATTAAGCTCTTATGTCAATGCCGGAAGTACCTATGCAGGAGCCGGCGCAGGTTTTCTGCTTCGCAGCGGGATAATAAATCAATTATTTAATTCAGCAAGTACGGAGAGTACCGTTTCCAATAAGTCAGTATCAAAACCTGAAAATGACAGGGAATTCTTCTTCTATGCAAAGCCAATGTTTCATTTTATAGCATATGATGCAACTATAGAGGGAGGTATGTTCAGGGAAGATAAGGGACCTGTGGTTTACGACGTAAAACCATTTGTATTCAGTCAGCAGGCGGGAATTATCTATTCCAGGAATCGATGGACCGCAGACTTTTCGCTCATCTTTAAATCAAGGGAAGTTAAAAGCATTGCAAAACCACATCAGTACGGTTCAATAGCAGTTTATTACAGATTTAATAAGGATTAAGCTTATTCATCTTTCAGGAAATCCCTTCTGCTGATCTTTTTAAGAGCATTCCGTTGTTTAGTCCTCAACCTCCGCTCTACTGCAGAACGTTTAGGCTTGCTTGGTTTTCTTAATGCGGGCCGATGCAATGCATTTTGAAGGATTGACAGCAATTTTTCAATCCCTTTGGCTTTGTTCCGGTATTGACTCCTCTCCTCTTCAGTAACAATCTGTAACACTCCGTCAGAATGAATGCGACCGGCAAGTTTTTCAAGGATCAATGCTTTTTGCTGATCAGTTAAGAAAGCTGAGTCAGGTATATTAAAATTCAATTCTACCTTACTGGATACTTTATTCACATGCTGTCCGCCCTTTCCACCGCTTCTGGAATTACGGAATACAAGTTCTTTAATTATATCTTCCTTTCTGATCTGCATAATTTAAATTTAGGAAATTCAGATTTATGATTCAGGATAACCCGGTTGAATAATAAGTACAATTCAATGATAGCTAAATACAAAGCAAATCCTATTTTTACAAGGATGAAAAATAACATCGTAATAGCCATTGATGGCTTCTCTTCCTGCGGTAAAAGTACAGTTGCAAAAGCTCTGGCAAAGAAACTTGATTTTATTTATATAGATAGCGGTGCCATGTACCGTGCTGTTACCCTTTACTTTTTGAGAAATAATATCGATCTGAATAATACAGAAGCTGTTAACAATGCTTTAAGGAATATTCATCTGAATTTTCAAACCAGAGGCAGTCAGACAATCATCACCCTGAATGATGAGGACGTTTCAGAAGAAATCAGACAAATGCCTGTAGCTGAAAAAGTGAGTACCGTAAGTGCCATTAAAGCAGTAAGGACAGAAATGGTTAAGCAACAACAAAGAATGGGCAGGTCAGGAAATATTGTCATGGATGGCCGTGATATCGGTACGGTAGTTTTTCCCGATGCCGATCTTAAATTATTCATGACTGCCGATCCGGAAATCAGGGCAATGAGACGATATGATGAACTGATAGCAAAAGGTGAAAACGTAAAGCTGGAAGAGATATTTGACAATCTGGCATTCAGGGATCATCAGGATACAACCCGCGCTGAAAGTCCGCTTATTCAGGCCCCTGATGCAATTGTACTCGACAATTCACATATTGATCAGGAACAGCAGCTGGAATTTGTACTCTCCCATTTAAAACCACTTTTAAAAGATCCCAACTAATAATCAATACAAATCTGTCTGGCTATTTAAGGACGAGACACATTGTCTTTTACCGGAGGGTTAAAGTATAGTTTAAGTATATTTAAAGTATAGTTGAAGTATATATAAGGTATATCTTATAGAGAATACTTTACATATACTTTAAATTTATATTAACAATATATTAAGATACTGATAGCTGTACTTCCGAAATAATCCTGAACTACAGGAGGTACC
>JBAZHY010000266.1:0-3978 GCA_041652175.1 Pedobacter sp. | reverse complement strand
ACTGGTTTTTGCCAAAGGTATAAAAAATCTGTAGGGCTGATTTAATTTAATTAATACCCCGGTTTTTCATCTGGATCGGGTGACCAGGGCAAAACTCTTTCTGAAAATTTTTGTTTCCCCTTCCGGCTTAAATATTTCGGCATGGATGATGTAAATCCCTCCCCGTGCTAATTGTGAATTTTCATCAAACCCATCCCATTGAAATGAACCTTGAGAATTTAGTGTGTAGTTTTTAAAAATTCTTTTAATCAGTTGTCCTTTATCATTAAACACGGAAACATTAGCAATCCTTCCTGATTCATAAAATTGGTAGTTCATTTCGATGAAATCTTCAAAACCATCATTGTCAGGCGAAAATGTTTTCGAGACAAGTTCAAATGCTTCTGCTTCTTTTAATTCCCCGAAATACTGTGAGTTTTGATAACCCGGACTGGCTCCTCCTGAAGCATTTGTAGCTGATCTCAAGTTGCCCGGTTCATTTGCCGGCTTATCCAATTTTCTACGTTCAAGAGAGATCCCTTTCACATTCCTTAAAAGTGGGAAATGCATTTTTTCCTGATAGTTTAATATATCAATTTGCTTGTTATCACTGATTAAAACTACAGTTCCTGAATCGTTATTAAATGCAGGAAAGGTCTGCATTTTTAAAATCCGATCGGGGTTTTTCATGTAATATTCACTCCGGATATTGTCCGGATCCGGACTTAATGCAAGATAGGTTCCAGGCTCCATCAGAAATTGTTTTTTACTTATCTGATAGAGTGAACCGGGATCGTTGCCAGCCGATTTACCAAGGGAAATTTCTTTTAAATCGACGGGATGTATTGTGTTATTGTAGATTTCAACAAAGTCTGCCCCTGCAGGTCTGGGGTTAAAAAGAATTTCGGTCAGAAGGACATCGTTTTTCTCCAGTTTTTGGGGATAGAAGAGTTCAATTTTATTAAACTCCAGGCTAATCGGGTTACTTCTGCAATCATAAACATTATCAACTGTTAGTTTATAAGTCATACCGCGGCTTAGCTTTGTATTGAACTGAAGCCTCACCTGATTAAAGTCAGGCCCAAGCGGAACTGCACCTGAAGGTTTTCCGGCACTATTATTCAGTGAATAATTTTCCGGATTTGAAGCTCTGAGACTATCAATACCTTTATTGAAACCAATAAGAATACTAAGACTATCTAATAATTCGATTCCTGTAAGTTTTAACCCTCCGGAATCATTACCGGTCAGAAAAATAGAGTTAGCACTGCCGGGGCTTCCACCCAGACTGTCGCGGCTGGCAGCCCAGTTCTGAAGGGCCGTACATATTGAATTGGGGTCAATTAATTCGAGTGAGTACCCTCCTTTTTGTTTTTCGGGATCTTTATACCAGTTCTGTTTGAACTCTACTCTGTGAATTTCTCTGCCTTTATTATTTTTTAAGGTCAGAATATCCGCATTATTTTTTAATACCTGCCAGGCCGGAATCCCTTCTATGCGACCAAATTCTTTAAACTTTAAGCTGTCACTTGCTGCACATAAAATCAGAAAGCCTCCTGCCTCTAATTCTCCACTTTTAAAAGTATATGAACTTCCGAATTTAAGTCCGCTAAGCTCTACCGGCCTTTGCGTAGGATTAAATAGTTCTACATATTCAGCCTCCGGTAAGCCTCTGACAGGTGTGGGGTCGGCCATGATCTCATTAATTATTACCGGATAATCCTTTTCGGCGATGACCGGTATTTCAAATGTGGTTTGTGCATCCTGACCAGTGACATGAATGCCTGAGCAGTTAAATAAGGAGTCGATTTTTAATTCATATTTGTTTCCTTCTTTAAATTTCTCTTTGAAAACTAATGTTATTGTTTGGTATCCGGGATCAATGATGAGTTGTGAAGGCTTACCTGTCTGATTACTCAGTGCAAAATTTGTCAGTTTTAAAAAATTTGTATCAGGTACAGTGCTGAATGAAATACTGAAACTACTATCTGAAATTAATTTAAGACTTTCTATTTTCAAGGATTTTTTTATCAAACCGATACTGTTTGCCTTTCCCGGTGTTCCTCCTTTTGGATCAACAGACGCAGCCCAGTTATAGAAATCCTTGCATGCATTTTCTGAGAGGTCTGCTCTTTCAAGCGACCATCCTCCTGCTTTTTTTGAGGGGTCTTTATACCATGCCAAAGAGTAAGAAACAGAATCTGACAGACGGTCATTAAAACTTTTCAGGTTGATCTGGTCGGAAGCATTGTTTAGGGATGGCCAAGGTTTTACACCCAGCGTGAGTCCCGTAGCTTTATATTGAGAAGTATCGGCTTCAGGGCAAATAATCAGGTATTGATGCGGCGGAAGCTTGAATCTTTTAAATATAGCTTTGCTCTGCGGGTCTGAAATACTCCATCCGCTGAGATCTGCAGTATCTCTACCAGGATTATATAATTCAATGAACTCAACCAGGGGAAGGGCTATTTCGGGTGAGGGGTCTGCAAAAATCTCTGTAATAATTATTCGTGCAGTATCCGTTCGTGGGGGGTCAGGGACAGGTTCTGGAATTTGAGGTATACTGAACTTCAGGGGCTCCGGAATTTGAATAAGGTTTCCACTGCAATCTGTCAGCCTGGAGATGGTTAATACATAATCTTTACCCGATTTGAATTTTTTACTGAAGCTGAGCAGTAGTTTTTGAAGATCGGGGCCGGGGAGGATTTTCAGGTCAGACCCTGTTTCAGGGTAAAGGCTGAATTTCTCCTTGTTTATACCTGTTGTATCAGGGGCCTTATTAAAATACACCATTAAAGTAGAATCAGAAGTCCTTGTTAAACTGTCGGCCTTAAAGTTGAGTAAATCATAATTTGGTATATAAACGGAATTTATTTTACCCGGCGTTCCTCCGGATTCGTCAATCGAGGCAGTCCAGTTGAAAATGCCGCTACATTGCGACTGATAGTCAATTCTTTCTAATGTCCAACCACCCTGACTTTTAGACTTATTCCCATACCATGAGATTTGATATTCAATAGAATCTACAGTTCTGTTTTTGAAACTTTTTAAAACCACCTGATCGGTATTGTTATTAAATGATGGCCAGAGGCTCAGACCAAGGGCATTGCCAAATTTTTTATAATGCGTGGTGTCGGCTGCCGGGCATAAGATCAGGTATTGTCCGGGTAAGATCATAGCCTTTTTGAAGATACCCTTCGTCTGAGTATCACTAAGCGACCAACCTTCCAGATCTGCGGTATCTTTTCCGGGATTATAAATTTCAATGAATTCTGCCAGAGGGAGTCCGACTTCCGGCGAAGGGTCGGCGAATATCTCCGTAATATACAATTTAGCTGTGTCCTTTCTCTCAGTATCAGGTTTTGAAATTTCAGGCATAGTGAATAAAAGTTCAGATTTACTAGATACTATATTTCCGCTACAGTCTTTTAGTCCCGAAATATCCAAGCGATAATCAGAGCCGAATCTGAATTTCCGGTCGAATCCTAAGGATAGAAGCCACGGAGAAATTACCTTTATAAATTTTGGAGTATGTGCTTCACCTGAATTCAGACTAAAGTGCTCTAATCTGATTGAAGAACTGTCAGGCGGCTTATTAAAATATACTGTTAATGTCGAATCTGATGTTCGCCTGATGCTGTCGGCAATGAATGGTATTAAATCTAAATTCTGGATGTATACTGAATTTGTTTTCCCGGGTGTACCTCCTGTTGAATCAGTTGAGGCTATCCAGTTATACTTTCCTGAACATTTTGAATGAACGTCAATTCTTTCCATTGTCCATCCGCCCTGTTTTTTTATTTCATTGCCGTACCAGTCAGTAGTATATGAAACTGAATCTATAAGCCTGTTTTTGAAACTTCTTAAGATCAGTTGATCAGAGTTGTTATTCAGGGATGGCCATGGATTCAATCCCAGAACCTTTCCGAAACCCTGGTATTGAAGAGTGTCTGAAACGGGGCATAATATCAGGTATTGTTTAGGAAGCAGAAATGTTTT
>JBAZHY010000265.1:0-3987 GCA_041652175.1 Pedobacter sp. | reverse complement strand
AGCTTGCAGATAACCGATATAAATGTAGGGGTTCTCTATATTTTTGGAGTTGTATCCCTGGGGGTTTATGGTCTCATGATTGGTGGATGGGCTTCTAATAACAAATTCTCTTTGATGGGTGCGATACGGGCTGCATCCCAGAGTATCAGTTATGAGATTCCAATGGGATTATCCCTTATTGCCCTGCTAATGACTACCAATACTTTAAGTATGAAGGAGATTGCCGAGCAGCAACATGGAATCAACTGGAATATTTTTTATCAGCCACTTGGGTTTCTGGTTTTTCTCGTGTGTTCATTTGCAGAAACAAATCGCACTCCATTTGACCTTCCGGAATGCGAAACTGAACTTGTAGGCGGATACCATACTGAATATTCCGGATTCAAAATGGGTGCATTTATGTTTTCGGAGTATATCAATATGTTTGTTTCATCGGCAGTCATGTCAACTCTTTACTTCGGCGGATACAATTATCCGGGAATGGATTGGGTAAATAGTATGGTAGGCCCGTTATTCGGCCCGCTTGTTGGAATGGCAGTGCTGATTTTGAAAATATTTGCTTTTATTTTCTTCTTTATGTGGGTGCGATGGACTGTTCCACGTTTCAGATATGATCAGTTGATGAATCTTGGATGGAAAGTATTGATCCCACTGGCAATTGCGAATATTGTAATTACGGGTATTGTGATTACAGTTATTGATAAATTATAAAAGGTTATTCTGAGGAGGAATGACTAAGAGTTTAAATAAAAAACCCCTTTTAGGAGGATTAAGGGTCTATGGAACCATTAAGTAACAGGAAAAAAGTTTTAGAACAGAAACCGATGAATTTCTGGGAGCGTTTATATCTCCCGGCAATTTTTCAGGGTATGGGAATTACTTTCAGACATATGTTCAAGAAAAAGGAAACTGTCTTTTATCCTGAAGTTCAGCGTGAGTTTT
This sequence comes from Pedobacter sp., assembly GCA_041652175.1. Lineage (GTDB taxonomy): Bacteria > Bacteroidota > Bacteroidia > Sphingobacteriales > Sphingobacteriaceae > Daejeonella. The sequence goes on along the minus strand of JBAZHY010000265.1, from coordinate 3,045 downwards.
CTGAGAACTGGAGAGGTATGCATTCACTGAAAAGGGATGAGGAAGGACGTGAGCGTTGTACAGCCTGTGGATTATGTGCACTTTCATGTCCGGCTGAAGCGATTACCATGATTGCAGCTGAAAGACAAAAAGGTGAAGAAGCTTTATATCGTGAGGAGAAGTATGCAGCAGTATATGAAATTAATATGCTTCGTTGTATTTTCTGCGGACTTTGTGAAGAGGCGTGTCCTAAAGAAGCTATTTATCTGGATGGACCTATTGTTCCTGCTGATTATTTAAGAAAAGATTTTATTTACGGTAAAGATAAGTTGGTTGAGGAACCAATGAAATTATCTTAAACATTATCTGACCTGATAAAATAATAATTGGGAAAGCCGGATCCTCGTAAAATTTCGGCAGAAATTATACCTTTGCCCCGATTCGGAGTGAAGATTAAAATAATAGTATAAATGAGTATAACTCTTTTTTATTTCGTTGCTTTCTTATCCATATTCTTCGCCCTACTGGTGATTTTTTCGAAGAATCCGGTGCATAGCGTGCTTTATCTTATTATCACATTTTTCACTTTTACCATTCATTATATTCTATTGAATGCGCAGTTTCTGGCGATCGTGAATTTTATAGTTTATATGGGTGCAATTATGGTTCTTTTCCTGTTCGTACTCATGTTGCTTAACTTGAATGAATACACAAACGAGTCCAGATCCAGCATCATGAAAATAGTTGGGGTGATTGCAGGAATGTGTTTCCTGATTACGTTAGTAGGATCAGTTAAGGCATTAAATGCTTCTGATCCCTTAGTACTGCAGACTCAGGATCTGGGATTGGTTAAAAACCTTGGTAAGGTTTTGTTCAGTAAGTTCTTATTGCCATTTGAGATCTCATCCATACTTCTGCTTTCAGCAATGGTAGGAGCAGTTTTATTAGCTAAAAAAGATATTAAACAGGTATAATAATGGAAAATTTAACTCAGACACTTCAGGGCGTTCCTTTAAATCATTATATCCTGCTTAGCACAATTATATTTACCATTGGGGTAATCGGTGTTTTAATCCGTCGTAATGCGATCGTTATATTCATGTCAGTTGAATTGATGCTTAATGCAGTTAATTTATTACTCACAGCATTTTCGGTTCATCATAATGATCCTTCGGGACAAGTTTTTGTATTTTTTATTATGGCATTGGCTGCAGCAGAGGTGGCAGTAGGTCTGGCGATTATTGTAATGATCTACAGAAATACAAACTCTACTGACGTAAATATTTTGAATAAACTTAAGTGGTAATAGTAAATTCTGATTTGTGCAAAGTGTTTAAGAATCTGAGCCTGATCAGGACAAATAGAATATAAGAATGATAAATTTAGTCTGGTTAGTTCCATTATTTCCACTTTTAGGATTCCTTATCAACGGCCTTGGGCGTAATACGCTCTCAAAATCTGTTATTGGTTTTACAGGATGTATTGCAGTACTTGCTTCATTTGCTGTGAGTATCGGGATATTCTTTGAACTAAATACTTCAGAAACAAAATCTTTTCTCATCCCGGTATTTGACTGGATCAGCGCAGGGAATATCAATGTTCCATTTTCATTTCTTGTTGATCCTCTCAGCTCATTAATGTTGCTTATCGTAACAGGGATTGGCTTTTTGATCCATGTTTATTCAACCGGATACATGCATCACGATACTGGTTTTGGAAAGTTTTTTTCATACCTGAACCTGTTTATATTCTTCATGCTTCTTCTGGTTCTTGGATCTAACTACGTTGTTATGTTCATTGGATGGGAAGGTGTAGGACTGTGCTCATATCTGCTTATCGGATTCTGGTTTACCAACTCATCTTATGCAAGTGCTGCAAAGAAAGCCTTTGTAATGAACCGTATAGGAGACCTTGGATTCCTTATTGCAGTTTTTGCAATTTTTATAACTTTCAATAGTGTTGAATTTGCTACCGTATTTCCTCAGGCTGCTGCTATGGCTTCGGGAGATTCAATGCTTGTTCTGATCACCATATTGTTATTTATCGGGGCAGTTGGTAAATCGGCACAAATTCCGCTGTTTACCTGGTTGCCCGATGCTATGGCAGGGCCAACTCCTGTTTCGGCACTCATTCATGCCGCAACTATGGTTACTGCGGGTATTTATATGATTGCCCGTTCAAATATCCTGTTTACGCTGGCTCCTTCAACATTAGGCTTAATTTCAGTTATCGGCTTGGCTACTTTATTTTTAGCTGCATCCATCGCACTTTCTCAGACCGATATTAAAAAGGTTTTAGCATATTCAACTGTTTCTCAGCTGGGATATATGTTTTTAGGTTTAGGAGTAGGTGCTTATACCGGTGCTTTCTTTCATGTAATCACTCATGCATTTTTTAAAGCCTTGCTGTTCCTTGGAGCAGGCTCTGTTATTCATGCTATGAGCAATGAACAGGATATGAGAAATATGGGCGGACTTAAAAAGAAGCTCCCTATCACCTTCCTGACTATGATGATTGGTACGATCGCTATTGCAGGTTTGCCTCCTTTCTCAGGCTTCTTTTCAAAAGATGAGATACTCGCTCATGTTTATGAACACAACAAAGTATTCTGGGTAATAGCGGTTGTTGGTGCTATGTTTACCTCATTTTATATGTTTAGAATGATGTACCTGACCTTCAATGGCAGTTTCCGCGGCACTTCAGATCAACAACATCATTTACATGAATCACCTTCATCAATGACTATTCCACTAATTATACTTGCAATTTTATCGGCGTTGGGAGGATTAATTGGTATTCCTGCAGTTTTAGGTGGTGGTCATTGGCTGGCTTCATTCCTGGCTCCTGTATTTGAAGCTTCAAATGGTAAAGTTGGTCAGGTTTCATTAGATCATACTACGGAATATATTTTGATGGCGGTTTCGGTTGCGGCAGCGATTACTTCAATGCTATATGCTTACAGCCGTTACGTAAAGCAGGGGCATGTTCCTGCTGATGACAAAACAGAACGAGGAACACTTGTCCGTTTATCTTACAATAAATTTTATATTGATGAGATTTATGATT
>JBAZHY010000264.1:0-3997 GCA_041652175.1 Pedobacter sp. | reverse complement strand
AGACAAGAGTTACAATCCCTGTATTTCTCAGGTAATTTCGGCTGGAAGAATTATCTGTATCTTGATATTACCGGACGTAATGACTGGAGCTCCACTCTTCCTGCCAACAGCCGTTCCTATTTTTATCCATCTATAGGTATTTCTTCTGTTCTTACAGATATGATTCCGGGTCTCCCAGACGTTATTTCCTATGCAAAACTTAGAGCATCCTATGCAAAGGTAGGTAGCAGTGCTTCACCTTATCAGTTAAACCGTTCTGCTTCATTTGCAGGAACTGGTGGAAACTACGGTTTTATCACATTGGGAGCTGTTTTGCCAAATGCAAATCTGAAACCGGAAACTACCGAGGGTTATGAGATTGGATTGGATACCCGTTTGTTTAACGGACGTTTAGGATTAGATATCACAGCCTACAAAACAAACACATTTGATCAGCTGTTTACAATAAGCTTACCATCAGGTTCAGGTGCAGCTTCCTTCTTTACGAATGGAGGGGATGTACAGAATACAGGTATTGAGGTTGTACTATCAGCTACGCCGGTTCAAAATGCAAATGGTCTAACTTGGGATATCAGTACTAACTTCGGAAAGAACAGAAACTGGGTGAATAAGATATCTGATGATCGTCCAAGAATAATTGTTGGAGGCGACTCATACATGTCTGATTTCGTAGTGGCTCAGGGACAGGAATTTGGTAATATTTATACCAGAGGATGGGCAAGAAATGCGCAGGGGCAGGTAATTGTTGGTGCTAATGGTATGCCAACCCTGACTCCCGGAAGATCTGTATTAGCAGCCAATTTTAACCCTGATTGGATGGGTGCTATCACCAATAATTTTTCATATAAGAATTTCAATTTGAGTTTTCTTATTGAGCACAGACAGGGGGGCAGCATGGTCTCTATTACTGACGGACTTCTATACGGAGAAGGAATTACACAGCAAACATTGGCCGGAAGGGAAGGTGGTTTGATATTCGGAGAGAATTTATTTCCAAATGAAACCGGTGTACTGGCTAACGGATCACCGAATACAACTGCTATAAGTTCTCAAACCTTCTGGAGAACAATCGGTGGCAGAAATGCCCCAATTGGAGAGGCCTTTATTGTAAGCGCTACTAACACCAGGGTAAGAGAAGCTTCACTTGGTTATACTTTCCCTAAATCTATGTTGAGCAAGATCGGATTTATCTCAGGTGCTAAATTATCATTGGTTGGAAGGAATCTGTTCTTCTTAAAGAGAACAGGTAACTGGGATCCGGAAATTCTTTCCGGAGCTGGCACTGCATCAGCAGGTTTCCAGACCTATGTTCCACCAACTGAAAGAACATTTGGTTTAAACCTGAAGCTGGATTTTTAGTAAACTTTACAATTAATAATATTCAATTAGATAGTATTAATATCATGAAAATAAAATATCATATAAATAGAAGTATAGCCATTATGGCAGTGCTTCTTGCTTTCGGGACAGGTTCTTGTACCGATCAGTTCGATGATCTCAATACTCCCCGTGCACAACTAACCGTTGAACAAATGGATGCGAGCATGGTTGGATTTGCGTTCGCTGAAGCTCAGCATTTTGGAATGAGAGCCTGGTATCAGGGGAATAACCTTTTCGCAGGTGAATATTCACAGTTTCACGCTACTATACATCCCAATTTTGCATCTTCCAATTTTAACGGACCAGGAAGCTGGTCAAACCTGTTAATGGAAGGGTTTTATTCAAATACCTCTTATGGAGCTGCTGCGAATCAGCTTGATTTAGTTCTGAAAACAACCGCTGCAAAAAATCTGAAGCCGGAGAATGCACTGGCTAAGATCTGGAAAGTGGCACTATATCATCGTCAGACTGATTATTGGGGACCGATTATCTATTCTGAATTCGGAAATGGTAAAACCAGTGTTGCTTTTGATTCACAAAAGGATATTTACTATGATTTCTTTAAAATCCTCGATGAAGCAGCAGCAGATCTGAGAGCTGCAAATCCTGCGGTCAAAATTTTTGCTATCAGCGGTGGATCCCATGATCTTGTTTACGATGGTAATGTGTTAAAGAATCTTAAGTTCCTTAACTCTTTACGTTTGAGACTGGCTATGAGAATATCCTATGTTGAGCCGGCAAAAGCTAAACAGGAAGCTGAGAAAGCAGTTGCTGCCCCTGAAGGCCTGATCACAAATAATGCAGATAATGCGCTTTCTAAAGTCAAAGTAGACGGTACCAATGTAAATAAGTTAAGTACAATTACTTATATCAGTGAATTTGTATTAAGCTCTACCCTTGCAAGTCTGATGAATGGATATGAAGATCCAAGAATCCCTGTTTATACTCAGCCATGCTGTGGTCGTTTAACTCCTGCTACTGCCGTATTCGGAGGTCTGGTTGGATTAAGGAATGGTTATCCGCCGGCTCAGAGAGGAACAAATCTTGATTTGCAATATTCCTATGTCGGAAAAAAATGGTTACCTATCAATAACGGAGGTACCAATGAGCCTGATCATATTATGGAAGCTGCCGAAGTATTTTTCCTGAGAGCCGAAGGTGCATTAAGAGGATGGAATATGGGCGGAACTGCACAACAGTTCTATAATGAAGGAATTAAAGCTTCCATTAAATTTAGAACCAATGCATCTGATGCGGTAATTGATGCTTATGTTAACAGTACTAAGCTGCCTGCAAAACCATTAGACCGATTCGGTAAACCGGATGTACGAAATAGTCCTCCTGTAACTGATATTCCTGTTCTTTATGATGTAGCAGGAAGTTTTGAAAGACAACTGGAGCAGATCATTACACAGAAATGGCTTGCACTTTTCCCGATGAATGATACTGAGGCATGGGCTGAACGCCGCAGAACCGGTTATCCAAGAGGTTATTCGATTATTGAATCAGCCAATCCGGCTCTTACCAGAACTCAGCTGGCCAGAAGACTGATCTATCCACCAAACTCTTATTCCACCAACAAAGTGGCAACAGAAGCAGCCCTTGCGCTATTAGGTGGCCCGGATACTTATGCAACCAGGCTTTGGTGGGATGCTAAGCCATTGGCATCTTTCCCAACTCCTACAGATTGATTTTTTTAATAGCAGTTATTGATTCCTTAAGGATCAATAACTGCTATTTTATTCTTAGCATAAAGTTGAATGATATTTTTTGGAGACAACAGGTTTTTCCTGATCGATCTCCGAAACAGGATTGAAATTATTGATTAAGAGCTTATACTAATTATTTGAATCCTCTTTGTCATAAAACATTTGCTTTCCTGTTAGTTTTATCTATGATCACAATACATTTAATCCTATTAATATGAGAAAAGTTTTAAGCTTTCTTTCATTATTGATGATAAACTGTTTTACAGCAATCTCATTATTTGCACAGGTTACTGAAGCAAGTAAGCCGACATTTAAGGTTCCTGTCAATACATTGAAAAACAATGATTCTCAGAATAATTCGAAGCTCAGATTTAAGGAAAACAAGTTTGATAGTGCCGATATTGAAAAGGAAGCCCAACTGATTAATTTAAATTTTGATAGAAGTAATGAATTAATCCGGTTGCAGGAGACTGAACTTGTGGAAGATGACGCTCCGGCAGCAGGTCTTCCTGAAGGGTATAGGACTTATACCAAGGGCCCTGTTGAATGGGTTGAAGATCTCAGAAAAGGAATTGTCATAAAAAAGATTTTACCTCTTGAAAATACTGCTGCCAGATCAGTGAGGGTAGTTTTTAAGGGAATGGAAGTGAAGGGAAACAAAGAACCTCTTCATTTTTCTGTCAATGGAGAAAAATTTATCAGGCCTGCTTCGCTTATAGTTTATCCCCAGGCCAGACAATATATAGATATGGCCGGTCTGGACCGCTGGTTTTATGTGGATCTTCCGGCCGGTAAACTCCGTAAAGGGAATAATGAATTATTAATGTGGACAGAGAGTGATTCCACTTCATGGAGGGTTCTGATTGCCCATATCAATGAATTCAAGCGGGGATCCCTAACACGCACCA
>JBAZHY010000263.1:0-4001 GCA_041652175.1 Pedobacter sp. | reverse complement strand
TATGTCTGTCCGGTTTGTCAAGTAAAGGGTTACTTGTTCCTTCCAAAACCTGAAATAAGAGTGATACACCCTGCCCTGCCTGCAAATTTTCAATGCCAACATATAATTCTCCTGTATTTTCGTTATCACCTGCAAAGCTTGGCAACAACCGAATTTGAGTATTACCATTCAGTCCAGCATGCTGTTCTGCCTCACCGAAAGGAAAAAGATGAAAAAATTGTAATTCACGGTCAGCATAATCATCGGCGTCACTGATATCGGTAGTTACAGCTGCCTTATAATGTAGTGATAGACTTTCGATCAAAGGAGTATAGGGCTCTGTCGGCTCGGTAAGGCCTATCGGCGTTGTCTTCGCTTTGTCGATAAGATAAAGGGTTAATTGCTTCTGATAAGCTGTATGACCAAAGCTTTCCTTCAATTTAAGTTTCAGAAAACCTTTATTTGAGCTGATATTATAGGAACTATAATTTTGTTCATATTCAGCAAGAACATTGTCTGATAATTGATAAAAAGCAGATGGGAAATTAATAACCGAAACTGGTGAGGACACATCCGAATCACTGAGTATACTCAATTCAACATTAGTATTCTTCCAAATCCCTTTTTCAAGAGAAAACAAATTTACTTTCGGGCTGGGATCTGTTGAAGCAGCGGCGGTCTCATAATCAATTGCCCTGGTGGTTGAAGGGAGATCTTTCCAGCTCACCTTAAAATAAAGTTTAGCCTTTTTCTTAAAAAGCTCATTGTTGCCAATAATCAGGGATGCTCCTGTCTTAGGTGCCGGACCAAAGGGCTGAAAAGGTTTTGACGGATCCAACTCACCAAAATCATTCGATAAGAGCAGATTTTTTAAGCCACCATCTATAATTACATCATTAACATCTAGTCCGACCTTAACTTCAATTTCAATCTTGCTGATATTAATATCCCTAAGCAGATCATATTTATATACAGTATTCTCAGAATTGGAAAGATATATCTTCAGTATAGGAGTGCTACAATTAAACAACCCTCCATGAACAGATTTATTGTAATTGGTGATCGCCGCAACATCACCGGGAATTTTAAGAGTTAAAATACTTGCATTTATTGGCCCGGTGATTGTGCCTGCACTCCAGGCCTGGTTACTTACCTTATACCATCCTTTTTCAGTTGTTAAATAGCACTCTACAGAATCTAATGCAATAAGTTGGTCTGAAGTAAATGCCGGAGCAAATTTGATATTAACTATTCGCTCACCCTCTGTTAAATATAAATTGTAAGATGCTACAGAAAACCCAATTTCTGCTTTTGGCATCCTTATATTTGTAATTATGCCATCAACAGAATCTTTGTTTATATAAGGATGCCATTCTTTAAATTCAGTTTCAATTTCATCCCCAAGGCCATCAGCAGAATTGCTTACCGGTGAAGCGAATATTCTGCCTGTATGATTAATTGACGAATAATTATCAGATGCACCGGCTCTGTAAACAGACTTAAGTTTAGTAACATTTGCTTTGTTCAAAACCATGTCATTCTCCAGCGCATATAAAACCTCTTTTCCCAGGCTATCCTTTCCTGCTTTCAATAAGGCTCCTTTTTTTAAGATAAAGGAATCGGTCTGTTTAGCTAGTTCTAACAGAATATGTACTTTATTAGGAGTTTCAGATTGTGGTTTAATCTGTAAAATATCCTTGTAATAAAAATCTAAATGAGATTCAGTTAATTTATTGATATGTTCCTTCGAATATCTGAAGAGTTGTAAAAAGCTAAGAAACAATGTATAATCCGGCCTATGATTATTTAATGTTGTTAAACTTTGCATTAGAGCAGTTTCAGAATCTTTAATGATTCTGGCGTAAGACATTAAAAACTGATCGAAAACTCCCCTGAACAGATTATGATTAGCTGCATGACTTATCTTTCTGATTGGATCTGAAGCCGAATCCCCATATATACTATTATCTTCAGGAATACTGGTGTAAAAATCAGTCCAGCCGGCCTCATTGTTAAACCACATCGAGGATAATCCTTCCTCCAGTATATCGGATGCTTTTTTAACCGGAATACCAATTATCTTCCATTCAGCCTGATTTTTTTCTTTTATCAGACTCATTTTTTTCCCGGCCTTATAATATGATAAAAGTCTTTGGAGGGAAGGCTTAAGTTTAGTCTGAACCAGTTTTTGAATATTTATTTTCAGCTGGTTATCATCAGGCAGTTTTAAACTATAGGAATCTAATGCTTTGGATAAAGTGAGTATCGCTGCAATTAATGAGCCTAAGCTTTCTTTTTTAATATTTATCTGAGGCTCATTGTTTTTTAAAATATCAAACCTGATTTTTAGTTCTAATTTATATTCTTCAATATCCTGTACAGCGATTGAACCTATTACTGCGGAAACGTCACTTTCAAAAAATGGCTGCCAATTATTAGTGACTTTATTTTCCAGATCATAATAATTAAGGTAGGCAGAAAATTTACCGGCAAAAACAATCCAATCGGCATAATCACGCTCGTCAACACTCACATATCCCCTTTTCCTTTCATTAAGCAGGCGCTGCTTCTGGCTGGTACCGCCATGCACTAAAGGGTTTTTGTTAGTTATACAAGCCATAGCTTAAATTGCTGAAGGATTATTTGTTGTAATAAATTGTAATTCAGTCCCTTCATTACGATAATAAGGGTAAACAAAATTGAAGCGGGAATTGGTTGCCCTAACTATATACTCAATTTCCAGAATAATAATTCCCTCCGATTCATTGTCGGTATTCAGTTCTATCTTCTTCACATCAATACGTGGTTCGAAGTAAAGTATAGCCGTTTTAACTTTATCAATGATGATAGTTTTAGTGGCAGTATCCAATGATTCAAAGATTAACTCATCCATATTACAGCCATATTTTGGCTGCATAATGCGTTCACCCACTCTTGTTGAAAGTAAGATTTCTAGACTTTTATAGATGTCATCGACCTTCTCCGTCATTTCAACTGACTGAGCATTAATATTGAATTCGGGTGGAAAGCTCCAGCCCCGGCCTAAAAAATCATTCGTTTTTACCTCTGCCATAATTATAATTTAACCGCCGATTATTACCGTTGGACAACCCGCTACTATTGTACCTCCGTGTGATGCCGAATCACCTACCCTTGCAGCAGGTTTCCCTCCAATTAAAACTGAAGAAGAGCCTGTGGCTATTGTATCCGGCGGACCTGTACATGTGAGCATATCGCCAACGCATGCTGCTGGCATACCGCCAATTAACACAGTAGCTTCACCCGGTGGCAATACAGGGCCTCCCACATGAGGAACAGTTCCTGTCACCATTGGACAAACATGCATATCACCTATTCTAGCTGCTGCCGGCATTTTTATTAATTTATTTTTACTATTGCCCCTTTCACCGTTGTATTTCCTCCTGAGGATATTTCAGCTGTTGAACTGCCTTCCGCTTTCAGTCCTCCGCTTCCTTTTAAATTTATATTTACCCCTTCCACTTTTATGTCTGTTGCTGCTTTCAGCATGATATCTTTGATACTTTCTATTTTAAGCCCATCCTTGTCCATACTGAATTTATTGCCATGCTGATCTTCCATTTTTATGGCTTTGTCTTCTTCAGAAAGCAAAAATTTATTTCCTGAGGGAGTTTCTATGTTAACCGTCTTTTTTTCATCATTAAATATTACTTTCATACCACTTCTTGATATATATCCTTTCTCATGGTTATCGTCACTCGCTGTTAGCGGTGCAGCGTTTTTACTGCTGTTACACATTCCAAGTATTACAGCATGACGAGGGTCGTTATTCAAAAACCCAACAATAACTTCATCTCCAATCTCAGGTCTGAAGAACGTTCCTCTGTCACTCCCTGCATCCAGAGTGCTTATTCTACTCCAGATTCCATCATCTTCCGTATCAATATTTGGCAGACGAACCATAATGCGATCTTCAGCATCAGGATCGCCTTCCAGTTTAGTTACTATACCAATCTGCAGCCCTTGAACAGCAGGCAAAAGTG
>JBAZHY010000262.1:0-4009 GCA_041652175.1 Pedobacter sp. | reverse complement strand
ACTCAATACAGATTTAGAGAAATATTCATTTTGAGTAAGTCCTCCTGATATTGAACGGGTACTTATATAGGCACCAGGAACTATGCCTGCTGTTGATATAATACCGGGAGATAAACTACTGAAAGCAGCGACATCCCATTTTTCATTATTGGTTAAATAACGACTTACATAAGCTTTTGAATTCTTATTTAAAGCGAACTGCGAACCCTCTTCTGAGCTATTATGCTGCATATGAACAGTCATAGAAGCATTTGGATCAAAGTTGCTTAGATTAACATTCCATGTTTTAGTAACAAAGTTTTGATTATCGGCGGTACCAAAAGTTGCTTTATCGTATACATTCTCGAATACCCTCACCTTAATGTTCTGTGCAATTCCTGAATAATCTATAGAAACAGGCGTATAACTGCCGGTGCTGGTTCCGACAGGAAAAATTAATTGCCCCTGAGATAAGCCGGTGGATTTTCTTACCAGGGATCCTCCACTAACTCCTGAACCGGTAACAAAATAACGGTTTTGATTATAACCGTTAATTGTACCGTTCTGCAGTATCTGAACATCCCGGTTATTTAATATCACCTTACCGCTTTCAAATACCAGATTATTCCTAACCACAAAATCAGATCCTTCCAGAATAACATTAGAAGAATTGGAAATATTGATGTTAGGGAATCCGCTATTACCTGAAGGGTTAATCTGAGTGTTGATATATTGTGCAGAGGCTGTACCTGTAAATCGGATAGATCCTCCCAGTCCGGTAGTTCCGTTTAAACTCTCATCAACTATACGACTACCTCCGGCTGAAGTCCAGCGCTTTCCCAGAAAATTTATTACAGAATTATTAAATGAACCAATTGAACCCTCATTGTTAAGGTCAGAAAAAACAGAGATATTCGCATCAGGATGCACAAAGAAGGATTCGCCTGAATTCACTGTCATTTGAATTAATTCCTGTGCTTTGATAATTGCCGGAGAAATCAAACAAAACAAAGACAAAGGAATGTATTTATATATTCTGATTAAAGGCACGATCTGTGGTTAAATTTTACTCCTGTTACCCGTTACAGCCGGGTAACTGAATAATGCCATAATCATACCATAACAAGGATCTATGATCACATATCGGATCCTTTGCTTATTAACCTTAAATGTAGCACTATTAATTCCGCATATTGATATATTTTTAATTAATACGATAAATTATATCAATTAGAAGAAATTTAAACAAAATAATAAGTGGTTATACTTACTCAAATTGGGGAATTTAATCTACATTTAACAGGCAGTAAATCTAAGATATGCAGCCTGAATACGGGTTCTTATTAAGGATTCCGGAAAGGGAATAAATCGCAAAAAGAGGAGAATAAATCAGGATTAATTGCTGGAAATAATTACAAAATACATTTTAAGTCCGGTTATTCTTTAAACGTAGTTTTGGGATGGGAAGGCGAGAAATGAAGATGAGGATTTTGGAGAGGCAGAAAAACCTCCATTTTTGTTCCATACCTTCAAAAAAAATCAATCAAACCGGATAAATCAAAATATCAGGTCAAAAAAAAAGCTACCCTGATTGGGTAGCCTTCTATTTATGTTATTTTATTTAAACCTTAATCTCCACTTCAACACCACTAGGTAATTCAAGTTTCATTAAAGCATCAACAGTTTTAGAATTGGAGCTGTAAATATCCAATAATCTCTTATAAGCGCATAACTGAAACTGCTCTCTTCCTTTTTTGTTAACGTGCGGAGAACGCAATACAGTAAAGATCTTCTTTTCTGTTGGCAATGGAATTGGCCCGCTAACTACCGCACCGGTAGGCTTTACGGTCTTTACAATTTTCTCTGCAGATTTATCTACCAGATTATAATCGTAGGACTTTAATTTAATTCTGATTCTTTGGCTCATTGTTTTAGTTTTATTCCCTGATAAGAGCTATTAGTTACCAGAGGGATTTTTATTAAATAATTGTTGTATAGTATTAAGTTGCCGGCTTTAAGACAGAGGTCAAATTACCTGCAACTTAATATTTATAATTTAAAAGTTTATCCGTTCGCCTTTTTACCTTTAACCTTCGCAACTACCTCTTCCTGAACGTTTTTAGGTGCTTCAGCATAATGATCAAACTCCATAGTAGAAGTTGCACGACCTGAAGTGATGGTACGTAACTGGGTTACATAACCAAACATTTCTGAAAGTGGAACAGTAGCTTTAATTACCTGGGCACCGGCACGGGTATCCATACCTAAAAGCTGACCACGACGACGGTTCATATCACCGATAACATCCCCCATGTTCTCTTCAGGGGTCAGGATTTCAATCTTCATGATAGGCTCCATCAATACCGGCTTACATTTTGGTAAGGCTTCGCGGAATGCAGCTTTAGCGCAAATCTCGAAAGATAAAGCATCTGAATCGACAGCATGGAATGATCCGTCGATCAAACGTACTTTCATACCCTGAAGCTGATAACCTGCAAGTACACCATTTGCCATCGCAGCTTCAAAACCTTTCTGTACAGAAGGAATGAATTCACGCGGAATAGCACCACCTGAAATCTCATTAACAAACTCCAATCCACTTTTTCCTTCCTCACTAGGAGAAATGATAACCTGAATATCGGCGAACTTACCACGACCACCGGTTTGTTTTTTATAAGTTTCACGGTGCTGGGTAGTACCTGTGATAGCTTCTTTGTATGCTACCTGAGGAGCTCCCTGATTTACTTCTACCTTAAATTCACGTTTCAAACGATCCATGATAATATCAAGGTGTAACTCACCCATACCTGAAATAACGGTTTGTCCGGTTTCTTCATCAGTTTGAACACGGAATGTAGGATCCTCTTCAGATAACTTTCCTAATGCCACACCTAATTTATCAACATCAGCCTGAGTTTTAGGCTCAATTGCTAATCCGATTACCGGATCAGGGAAGTTCATAGATTCTAAAATGATCGGATGTTTTTCGTCACAAAGAGTGTCTCCTGTTCTGATATCCTTAAATCCAACAACAGCACCAATATCTCCTGCTTCAATAAATGGAATAGGATTCTGCTTGTTTGCATGCATTTGGAAGATACGTGAAATACGCTCTTTATTGCCTGAACGGGTGTTCAATACATATGAACCTGCATCAAGTTTCCCTGAATAAGCGCGGATAAAGCATAAACGACCTACAAATGGGTCTGTAGCAATCTTAAATCCAAGAGCTGCAAATGGTTCTTTAACATCCGGCTGACGAACAACCGGCTGATCTGTGTCAGGATTAATTCCTTCAACTCCTTTGGAATCCATAGGAGAAGGCAATAACTCCATTACAAGATCAAGCATAGTTTGCACTCCCTTGTTTTTAAAAGAAGAACCGCAAACCATCGGAACGATAGAATTATCTAATACAGCTGCACGTAAAGCATTCAGAATTTCACGCTCAGTCAGAGAGTTTGGATCGTCAAAAAACTTCTCCATTAACGACTCATCATAGCCTGCAACAGCTTCAAGTAATTTCTCACGATACTCTGCAACTTCTTCAAGCATATCGTCAGGAATAGGCACTTCGGTATAAGTCATACCTTTATCTTGCTCATTCCATACAATACCACGGTTGTTGATCAGATCAACTACACCTTTGAATGAATCTTCAGATCCGATTGGCAATTGCAATGCAACAGCCTCAGAACCCAGCATATCTTTTACCTGCTTAACAACTTTTAAGAAATCAGCTCCTGAACGGTCCATTTTATTCACGAAACCAATACGCGGAACTTTGTAGTTATCTGCTAAACGCCAGTTAGTTTCTGACTGAGGCTCAACACCATCTACCGCTGAGAATAAAAATACCAAACCATCAAGTACCCTTAAAGAACGGTTTACCTCTACAGTAAAGTCTACGTGTCCAGGGGTATCAATTACGTTTACCTGATATTTATCACCACGATAGTTCCAGAAAACTGTGGTTGCAGCTGATGTGATTGTTATTCCACGTTCAGCTTCCTGCACCATCCAGTCCATT
>JBAZHY010000261.1:0-4011 GCA_041652175.1 Pedobacter sp. | reverse complement strand
TTAATCCTCTGACCAGCATACACTATGCGATACTATCTTTTTTCATTTTTACTGCTTTTTTCAGTTTGCAGTTCAGCACAGTCAGTCAGGCAAAAAATTGAAAATGCCTACAGAACTTTTGAATCTAATTATAATCTGAAGTATGCAAGCAGCTCATTAACGGTTTTGAATGCAGAAACAGGAGAGGTTGTATTTTCAAAAAACGGTAATACCGGACTTGCGAGTGCATCTACATTAAAAACTATTACTTCCGCGACAGCCTATCATATTCTGGGAAAGGATTTTATCTGGGAAACAACTGTGGGCTATTCAGGTACAATCCTGGCAAACGGAACATTAAACGGGGATTTAATTATTACCGGAGGTGGCGACCCTGTTTTTGGAAGTGATCGTTATGAGAATACCCGCAGCGATTTGATCCTGAAGAAATGGACTGATGCGATTATTCGCTCAGGGATAAAACAGGTTTCGGGATATATTATAGCCGATGATCGTCTTTTTGGGACAGAAACTCTTCCCGGAGGATGGACATGGCAGGATATGGGCAATTACTATGGTGCAGGTCCTTCTTCACTCAGCTGGAGGGAAAATCAATTTGATCTCATCTTTAAACCCGGCAGGGTCGGGGAAGCCGCTGAACTGGTAAAAACCCAGCCGGAGATGGGTTACATTAAAATAGTGAACGAGGTAATAACGGGTGCAGCAGGGACCGGCGATAATGTTTATGCTTATTCAGCACCATATTCAACTATAATTTATTTGAGAGGAACCTATGGAATCGATCTGAAAAAAGTTATTTCAGCCTCTGTACCTGATCCGGCTTTTGATTTTGCATATCATTTTATGAACAGACTGAAGCAGGCACAAATTCAGATTGTCAAAGGGGCAGTTACAGCCAGAGCACTGGCCGCTAATAATGAAACATTTATGCCTCAATCGAAAATTATTGATATACATAATTCGCCTACCCTTGAAAAGGTTGTTTACTGGTTTAATCAGAAAAGTGTTAACCTTTTTGGCGAGCATCTGATTAAGACTATTGCTTTAAAACAGGGTAAGGAAACAAGTACTGCTAAGTCGGTGGAGCTGGTCAAAAAATTCTGGGATCAAAAGGCAGGCATTGATCCTGCTTCAATGAATATCTATGATGGCAGCGGTTTATCACCTGCAAACCGGGTAACCACAATGGCAATGGCACGTATATTACAATCGGTTAAAAATGAATCCTGGTTTGGGAGTTTTTACGAAAGCCTGCCGGTTTATAATAATATGAAAATGAAAAGTGGCAGTATAAGTGATGTTTTGGCTTATGCAGGATATCACACCAGTAGGTCAGGAACTCCATTGGTATTTTCTTTTATTGTTAATAATTATCAGGGTAGCAGTTCTGCGTTGAGACAGCAAATGTTTAGCGTTTTAAATACGCTTAAATAATTTGTATAAGATAATTTTCAATACTTTTTCGTAACTTGTATATAATCAGCCTGTTAAAAAAGGAGGTTTATATGAACTTAGTTCAAAAAATAGAGCACTGGGGCGATGTGCATCACGCTAAGTGGCTCGATTTGATCCGTATTGTCCTCGGACTCTTAATTCTCAGCAAAGGTCTTGCTTTTATAGCTGATACCGAGGCGCAGAAAGATTGGATTCTGCAAAACAATACTTTTGGTTTTTCCGGCTTATTAGTTATGGCACTGGTTCATACTGTGGCATTTGCTCATCTTGTCGGTGGTGTATTAATCGCAATAGGACTGGTTACCCGATTTGCCTGTGTCATTCAGATCCCTATTTTGCTGGGAGCCGTATTTTTCGTGAATTTAACGAAAGGTTTTTCGGCATTAAATTCAGAACTATGGTTGTCGTTGATCGTGCTTATGCTTCTGATTCTTGTCTGGATTGTTGGTTCCGGGCCTTATTCGGTTGATCAGCTGATCAAAGACCGGAAGATGCGATAAGTATGCTGATTTATTGACCCGGATTTCAATAATCAGCTTATATTTTTCTGAACTGATTATAGAGGTAAGAAATAATGTAATTTCGTTGCATGTCCAAAGCAATTGTTGTTGGTGCAGGCATCGCAGGTATTGCCTCGTCAATTCGTATGGCAGTAAAAGGTTATCAGGTTCAGGTATTTGAAGCTGCGCCATGCCCCGGAGGCAAACTTTCTGAGAACAGACAGAACGGCTTCCGTTTTGATACCGGCCCAAGTTTGTTTACAATGCCTGAGTACGT
Organism: Pedobacter sp.; assembly: GCA_041652175.1. Lineage (GTDB taxonomy): Bacteria > Bacteroidota > Bacteroidia > Sphingobacteriales > Sphingobacteriaceae > Daejeonella. Next base: position 1,779 of record JBAZHY010000261.1, on the reverse strand, counting down.
GAATGAACTATTTCTGCTTGCAGGTAAAAATCCTGAGGCCTATTTTAAGTTTGAAAAGCTGGCTACAATTTGCAGGTATTTTTATGAAGATGGTACCCGTATCGAAGCTTTTGCAGATCGTGAAAAATTTGCAAATGAAATCGCAGACAAAACATCCGATAGTTTTGAATCAGTTATAAATTTTCTTGAAAAAAGTAAAACAATCTATGAAATTACCAGTCCGGTTTTTCTGGAAAGGTCATTACATAAGTTCAGCAGCTATTTTAATCTCAGAACCCTAAAGTCATTATTGCGGTTTTTCGAGATTGATGCTTTTCGTTCTATGAATACTGCGATAACAAGCAGTTTCAAAGATTCGAAGACTATACGTTTCTTTAACAGATATGCTACTTACAACGGTTCTGATCCATATAGTGCTCCGGCAACATTAAATGTTATTCCGCATTTTGAACAGCATTTTGGAGCCTATTTTCCTAACGGAGGGATGTATGCAATCGTGAATTCCCTTGTTAAGCTGGCCACTGATTTGGGAGTTGTTTTTCATTATAATTCTTATGTTGACGAGATATTAATAAAAGAAGACCGTATTACAGGGATAAGTTCGGGAGGAGAGATCCACAAAGCCGATATTATTGTATCAAATATGGATGTTTGGTACACCTATAAAAAGCTGCTAAAAGACTATAAGGCCCCAAAGCGTATTCTTAAACAGGAGAGAAGCAGTTCTGCCCTGATATTTTATTGGGGGATTAATAAATCTTTCCCGGTGCTTGATTTACATAATATTTTCTTTTCTGAAAACTATGAGGAGGAATTCAGGCAAATCTGGAAAAAGAAATCAATTCATAAAGATCCCACCGTCTATATCAATATTACCTCAAAACTCAAAAAAGATGATGCACCGGCAGGAGGGGAAAACTGGTTTACTATGATTAATGTACCTGCAAATACCGGTCAGGACTGGGATACTTTGATCAAAGAGGCACGACAGAATATCATTGAGAAATTATCAAGAAATCTTGGTGAAGATATTAGTCAGTATATAAGTTGTGAATCAGTTCTCGATCCCAGAACAATAGATTCGGGAACATTCTCATATCAGGGTTCATTATATGGAAGCAGCTCTAACAGTCAGTTCGCTGCATTTCTGAGACATGCTAATTTTTCTGCAAGCATTAAGGGTCTGTATTTTGCGGGAGGAAGCGTTCATCCCGGAGGAGGAATTCCTTTGGCATTACTTTCAGCTAAAATTGTTTCAGATCTGATTGGATAAACAATTTTGGGAAATATGAATATATTCTATCTTTAGAGATGCTTAAACCGCGTAATAACACAATTATTTATACTTTCTTTTCATGGTATATCCGTAAAATCATTAAATCCGATTTTGTGGATGTGAAATATAACCATATTGAATTCGATAAAAACAGATCAGTATTACTTCTGGCCAATCATTTTTCGTGGTGGGATGGCTTTCTGATGTTTCATATCAATAAACTTTATTTTGGCAAAAAGTTTCATGTGATGATCTCTGAGGCAAATTATAGAACTGTATGGTTTCTGAAATACCTTGGCGGCTTCCCTGTTAAGACTAACTCCCGAAGTATGATACAGTCACTTGAATTTGCCGGTAAATTGCTTGATGATCCGCACAATCTGGTGCTGATTTTTCCTCAGGGCAAACTTTATTCAGGACATGTAGATGAGGTTAAATTTGAAAAGGGTCTGATGAATCTGATTAATTCTTCCAAAAGAAATTTTCAGTATGTATTTTCTGCA
>JBAZHY010000260.1:0-4039 GCA_041652175.1 Pedobacter sp. | reverse complement strand
ATAATGACGGAAAGGCTGATATTGTTGAGTATTTCGGTGATTATCCTGATGTTGGTAATTACGGTACTGCAGCAAGAATTCACAAAGGTTATTTGTATTTCTCTACAGCCGGAGAAGTATATCGTACTAAACTTACAAAAGGTAAACTGGTTCCTGAAAGTAAAGCTGAATTACTTGTAGTTGATGATTATAAGAATGACCCGCATGGTTCATCACACATTGCTAAACCTATTGCATTTGATGATCAGGGTAATATGTATGTTCCTTTCGGATCTCCGAGTGATGTTTGCGGTATTTATGACAGACAGCCGGGATCATTAGGGAAAAACCCTTGTCCTGAACTTGAAGAACATGCAGGTATCTGGAAATTCAGCGAAAGTAAACTAAATCAGACTATCAAAGATGGTGTAAGATATGCAACCGGCATCAGGAGTGTTGTAGCTATGGACTGGAATAAAAAGGATAAGTCTCTGTATGTTGTTCAGCACGGACGGGATGACCTGGTCAGACAGTTTCCTGATATGTATAATCCATGGCAAAGTGCATTGCTTCCGGCTGAAGAATTTTTCAAAGTTCCCGAAGGAACTGATGGTGGATGGCCATACTATTACTATGACTATATGCAGGGTAAAAAATTATTAAATCCTGAGTATGGTGGTGATGGTAAGAAGGAACTTGATCCTTCTTCAAAAGTTGCCTTACCATTAATTGGATTTCCGGGACACTTTGCACCAAATGATTTATTCTTCTATACCGGAAATCAATTTCCTGAAAGATATAAAAATGGGGCTTTCGTAGCCTTCCACGGTTCAACAATCCGTTCACCTTATCCTCAAGGCGGTTATTTTATTGGTTTCGTGCCATTTAAAGATGGAAAACCTTCTGGCGACTGGGAAGTATTTGCTGATGGATTCCCTGGCCGTGATACTCTGGTAAATACCAGTGATGCTGCTTATCGTCCAATGGGTATTGCTATGGGACCTGATGGTTCACTTTACTTATCTGAAAGTGAAAAAGGAAAGATCTGGAGAGTGATGTATAAAGGTGATAAAAAGAGTTTTGGTGCTACTCAGTTAGCAACGATGCAGAAACGTAAAGAAACTCAGGCTCATATCAAGACTCCTGATATTGTTAAAGATAATGTCAATACCGGTAAAATTGCTGCAGGAGCCAAATTATACAATACTTATTGTGCCACCTGTCACCAAACCAATGGTAAAGGTGATGGTACCCGTTTCCCTCCATTGGAAAATTCTGAATGGGTTAAAGGAAATAAGAATCGTTTGATCAATGTGGTGTTGAACGGACTTAATGGCCCGATTACTGTTAACGGCGTAGGTTACAACGAAGTGATGCCTGCTAACAGCTATCTTTCTGATGAGCAGATCGCACTTATCCTTACTTATGTAAGAGCAAACTTTAAAAATAATCTGACCGGCATATTACCTGGTGAAGTAGCCAGAGTACGTCAGCAGACTAAAAAATAATTATAACATGAATTTTATCAGTTATTTGCTTTTAATCTCTCTGCCTGTATTTTTTACAGGCGGAGAGGCTAAAGCACCTGCAGCTTCGAAACAGGTTAATCAGGTTAAACCGGAGGCAGATGCTACTTACAAGGTTTCCAGATTGAAGAAACCAATGAAAATCGATGCTAACTGGAATAAGCCTCAATGGAAAAAGGTTGAAACTATCAGGATCGAAAAATATATGGGAACCATTCCTCCGTTTAAACCGCAGGTGGAAGCAAAAATGATGTATGATCAGGATAATGTTTACGTAATTTTCAGGGTAAAAGACCGCTATGTAAAAAGTGTGGTTCAGGAATATAACGGAAATGTATCGGGTGATTCATGCGTGGAATTCTTTTTCTCTCCGGATACTGAATTGCCTTTAAAGTATTTTAATCTGGAAATCAACGCAGGGGGCACTCCTTTGATTTATTATGTGTCCAAACCATGGACAGAATTCGCGAAGCTGAAGAATGATGAAATCAAACAGATTGAGATAGCTCATTCATTACCCTCAGTAGTTGATCCGGAAATTAAAGAACCTGTAACCTGGACACTGGAATACAGAGTGCCATTATCTATGCTGAAAACATATTCTAATGTTACCCAGCCGGCACCGGGAGTGATCTGGAAAGCTAATTTCTACAAAACCGGTAGTCGTACCTCTAATCCAAACTATATTACCTGGAACTTTGTAGATAATCCTAAACCTAATTTCCATTTACCTCAGTTTTTCGGAACCTTAATATTTAAATAATCAATCCGAAAAGGCATCTGAAATAGCATGGAAAAGCTGGCAATTATCGGGTCTGGCACAATGGGGCATTCTATTGCACTAAATGCTGCCTGGACCGGATTAAGTGTTAAAATGTACGGACTGAATGATGATGATCTTTCAAACGGATTATCAGGCATCAGGCAAAAAATGTCAATATTAATTGAGAACGGGCTTTTGCCTTCTTCTCAGTATGATCAGGTATTATCCCGTATTTCCCTGACAACATCTAAAGAAGAAGCTGTCGCAGATGCCACATTCGTCATTGAATGTATTCCTGAAGACCTCGGGTTAAAGCAGCAGTTGTTTAAGTATTTAGACGAAATTTGTTCCCCCGATGTTATTTTGGCAAGTAATACTTCAGGATTGAGTCTCAGCAAAATGATTGAAGAAACGAAGCATTCCGAACGTTTTATTTTAACTCATTTCTGGAACCCTGCACATCTGATCCCTCTTGTAGAAGTATTCAGAACTCCTCAAACTACCTCATCAGTTTTTAAACGAACCATCGATCTATTGAACCAGATGGGTAAAAAGTCCGTTGAAGTAAAGAAAGAAGTGCCGGGCTTGATCGGTAACAGATTGCAGTTTGCGTTACTTCGTGAAGCAATTTCACTCCTTGAGGAGGGAGTAGCTTCTAAGGAAGATATTGATGCGGCTGTTAATTACAGTATCGGCAGAAGGTTACCCGTAACCGGGCCTATTGCTTCGGCTGATATGGGTGGGCTGGATGTTTTTGCTGCAATTTCAGATTACCTGTTCCAGGATTTAAGTAAGGCAGAAACGGTATTTCCTTCGATGAAAAATCTGGTTGAGCAGCATAAACTGGGACTTAAAAGTTCTGAAGGTTTTTATCAGTGGAATAAAGAATTCTCAGATAAAATGACTGGAGCCAGGGAGATGGAGTTGATCCGTCAGCTTAAGCTGGATCGGAATATTCAATAAAAATAAAGTTATATCTATTATAAATTACAGAAAAGATTATTAACCCTTGTTGCCAATGAAAAGTTTAGATTATTCCAAATCTGCTGAATTGCTCGACAGAGCAAAAAAAGTCCTAGCCGGAGGAGTTTCCTCTGAATTTAGAAAATACAATCATCCACATGCTATATTTTATACCCATGGAAAAGGAAGTCACCTGTTTGATGTTGACGGCAATGATTATCTTGATTTTACTCTAAGTCAGGGTCCGTTAATTCTTGGGCATTCGCATCCGCACGTATTGAAATCGGTGAATGATTACTCTGAAGAAGGGCAATTATTTGCCGGACAGCATATCAGGGAGATCGAACTGGCAGAAACCCTGAACCGTTTGATTCCATCAGCTGAATTGATGAGATTTTGTCTGGATGGATCAGAGGCCGTTCAAACCGCATTCAGGGTAGCAAGGGCAAAAACGGGAAAACAGAAATTTCTGCGTTTCGAAGGACATTATCACGGATGGCTGGATAATGTAGCCTGGGGAATTTCAACGCCGTCTGCTGAGGCATTGGGAAGCAGGGAGCATCCGAACGTTTATCCATGGACTGCAGGTTTACCTGAACATTCAAAGGATGAGTTTATCATACTCCCATGGAATGATCTTGAACTGGTTAAGCAAACCCTTGCTGAGCGCCATGGTGAGATTGCTGCTATTATTACCGAACCGATTATGTGTAATAATGGATGTATTATGCCTGCCGAAGGCTTCCACGCCGGATTACGCAGTTTGTGTGATCAGTACGGAATTGCATTGATTTTTGATGAGGTAATT
>JBAZHY010000259.1:0-4043 GCA_041652175.1 Pedobacter sp. | reverse complement strand
AATGCAGGGAACGCTCCTTTTAAACCTTCGCCGTTATCCTGATGACAACTTGCACAGTTTTGGGTATAAAGCATTTGACCATCAGGAGCACTTTGAGAGCTATCCATGTTATTCTTGTTGATTGAGGCTTCTTGCTTTTTGTACAGAAACTCCATGGGAGTTTTTCCATCGGGTAATGGTGCCTGTTTTAAACTTTGCAGGTAAGCGACTAAGTTGAGTGCTTCTTTTGATGCAACAATTTTTCCTTTGATTCCTTCCCTGAATTCATCCGGTACAATTATTTCAATATCATTCGGGACTAATTCTTTTTTTACTTCAAACAGCCATGGATACGCGGGCATTATTGACTTAGCCACAACAGCTCTTGGTTGATACAAATGCAACAGATTCCAGGCCTGAGCAGGCTGTCTTTTACCTACATTGGTAAGGTCTGGCCCTGTTCTTTCAGTCCCCATCAATGTTGCAGTATTCCGCCAGAAATCAGTTCTGACAATGCCAGCGTAATCTGCTGCGATTCCGGGTCTGTTACCCCATACTTTATCCATGTCTACATTCCTTACCTGTTGGGTATGGCATGCAACACAACCATTAGAAATAAAACTTTGTTTTCCTAATGAGGCTTCTTCACTTAATGGTACAGAATTAGGCAAAGGAGCATTATTCTTCTGGTTGTTAAGTGCAGGAAGAACAGCTACCATAATTGTTAGTCCAATAAATGAACCCAATGCAGTTCTGAATAATTTTTTATGATTATCGAAAAAATCCATTTCGCGTATATTAATTTGTTACGGCTTGTTTATCCAATTCCTTTTTTGCCTTAAGAATATCAAGTGCTGATTTAGGAATTATTATCTCTTCTTTGGCTTTTATCATCACATAAAAATTATAGGCAAATAAAATATGTGAAAGCCACATCAATGAACCTCCAATAGCACGCCAGAGCCAATAAGGTGCCATCAACTCAACACTTTCAATGAATGGTTTTCCGTCCATCCACATCAAACCTCTTAAGGTTGAACCATACATCAGCGGAAAGGTATAGAACAATAAACCAATCAGGGCTAACCAGAAATGTGCACCAACAGTAAGCTGAGGGGGCTCTTTACCTGTTAAGCGTGGAATAATAGTATAAATAAAACCCCATAACATAAAAGAGATGATACCATACATAGTAAGGTGTGAATGTGCAACAGTAAAATCTGTGAAATGCCATATCAGATTGGTGAAGCGGAAAGCTTCTGCGGTACCCTGTAATGAACCTGTAAAATAAAATATAATACCTATCAGATAGAACGGAAGAGTATAGCTGTCGGATAATTTATTCCATGAACCCCTGAATGTCATCAGGAAGTTTGTTGTGCCTGCTACTACGGGTATTATCATTCCGGCACTTCCTACAATTGCCACAGTTTGCAGCCACCATGGAATAGAACTAAAAATAAAATGATGGGTTCCAATCAGTGTATAAAAAAGTATCTGTGCCCAAAAAGCCAGAATCCCCAGGCTGTAGGAATATATAGGTCTGTTTAATTGCTGCGGCAAGAAATAATACATCAATCCGAGATTGAAAAGCATGAACCACATTCCTACACCCTGATGCATATAATAGCCCTGCACAATTGTCTCTCCCAAGCCGTTTTGCCATCCGGGCCAGTAAGCAACAAATGCAATGACCAACAAAAACATCATTGCAGAAATTATGTACCAGTTGGATACATAAATTTCTTTGGTTGTTCGTTTGGCTATTGTCCTGAAGAAATTTCTTAATGAGATAATAACACCGATACCAAATAATGCCATTACCGGCCATATATATTCTCTGTATTCTCCGCCTCCGTTGTTAATTCCGGCCATTAAACAAATACTTCCGATAATAACTGAGGCATTAATTAAAATAAGGGAATGATAGCCCGTTTTTATACTTACTATCGGGACATTACTTACCCGTGGAATAACGTAATAGGCCAGACCTATCATGGCTAATGATGCCCAACCCCAGAAAACAGCATTGGTATGTACTGGCCGTAATCTGCCGAAACTTAACCAGCTGTAATGATCGAGATCGGGAGCCACGAATTTAATTCCCAGATATTCGCCGATTGTAGTGCCAAGCAATAACCAGAATATGGCACAGCCAATGTACCATAGAATGAGTTTAGTCAGATCAGGGTCAATATAGGGGCGGGGTTGACTTTTTTTCTTTTGTTCTATAAACCGAAGTGAATCTGCCTGACTTATATTAGTGATTAAACCTTTATCGTCGTTGGGAGGTGTTTCGCCTGCTAATTCAGTATTTGAAAGAGTAAATTCAAGCTCTCTCTTTCTTTGCTCTAATTTTTGAATTTCTTCTCCGCTAAGTCCTTTAATGTATTCATTGAATTTCTCCAATTCCTTTCTTTTAAAATGAAGGTTTATTGAGGCATATGCTTTAATTATTACTAAAATTGAGGCAAATACAATCGGAATTAATATGAGAATTAAAGTAATGATGATTCCCGATTCACTTAATAGGTTTTTCGTTTCCATTTTTATTATATTGGACTAAAATGTCCATTATTATTTTAATTTTTTTTATCTCTTTAAAAAAGTCAACCCTTTTTCGAGATCTGTACTTAAGGATTTTATAGTCGTTGTTTCAAGCATTTTTTTTAGTTCATCCCGTATTAGCTTGAATTGATTATGAACCGGGCAGGGCATTTTTTCATTACACTTTTTTAAACCTAAACCACATCCTTTATAGATTTCATCGCCGTCTATAGCTGATACAATTGTGCTTAGTTTTACTTCATCTAATTCTTGTTTATTCATAGAAAAACCACCAGTAGGGCCTTTATCTGAATTGATAATTTTACTGCGTGAGAGTTGCTGCAGTATTTTTGAGGTATAAGCCTCAGGAGATTCAATAGCTCTGGTTACATCCTTCAGACTGACTTTTCGGTCGTGTCTTGATTGTTCAGCAATGTAGATTGTTGCTCTGATACCGTATTCACAAGCCTTTGAAAACATTCATTAATTTTGACGAAGTAAATATAAGAACTTATTTTTTGATAGTGGATATTATTGTCCGATATTTTTCAAACCAACAGAAATAAGCAATCCCTTATTTAATCTGGAGATAATTAACTGATCGATTTCGTTGATAGGCGAATTAAAGATTCATATTTAGAATTTAATGACTTGGAATCAATTTATAATTATTCCTGATTCGTAGTAACCTAAACTGATTGATTTCCATCATTCAAAAAACTATTATTGCTTTAAAATAACTGTAACAACCAACACTTAGTTAAGTGTGTCATTAATAATCGTTATCCAGATTTTTATTATATTTCAAAAGAATAAGTATCCAGTACACATCTGTTGATATAAGCCAATGAAAATAATTTATCATAAGCGAATTGTAATTAAAATACCTTATTCGTTCTCTAAATAATATTTTACCTTTGGTTCGATAAATCTGTATTCATATGACTAAAAACTGGTGGAAAATTCTGGCCACAGTTCTTGTGCTCTATTCAATTATTGCTGGATTTTTATTTCATGTTCCAGAAAAGCCGATTCTGAACGAGACCATACGTAATATCCATTTCCATGTACCGATGTGGTTCTCAATGATTATTACTCTTACGATTTCCTTTATTTATAGCATCCGATATCTGAGATCTTCAAGTGAGAATGATGATCTGATGGCCGTAGAGAGTGCAAATGTTGGAATTATTTTTGGTATATTGGGTCTGATAACCGGAGCTGTCTGGGCAAAATTCACATGGGGCGAAGCTTGGAGCAATGACCCGAAACAAAATAGTGCGGCTATTGCTCTTCTGGTTTATCTGGCTTACCTGGTACTGAGGAATGCTCTTGAAGAAGAGCAGAAAAGAGGCAGAATATCAGCTGTTTATAATATTTTTGCATTCCCAATTATGGTAGTATTATTATTCATATTACCAAGAATGACTGATTCTTTACACCCCGGAAACGGAGGTAACCCGGGCTTTAACACCAAGGATATGGCACCTGAATTGCGGCCAGTATTTTACCCGGCA
>JBAZHY010000258.1:0-4081 GCA_041652175.1 Pedobacter sp. | reverse complement strand
ATGATAAAGCTGTCAATTATGCAAATATTAACGTATGGTAAATAAATCATCCGTCAAATAATTTATTTAGTTTCTAACTGAATTGGAGTCATCTTAGGTACCAGAACTCTGAACATTAAGAACCATGCAATCAGGTATGCAGTACCGCAGAACAGGAAAAGCAGATAATAACCCGTTTGAATGTGACCCAATGCCTTATAATGATCGAGTAGTGCCCCGGCAGTTTTTGCAACTGTAATGTTACCCAAACCACCACACATTCCACCAATACCGATCACTGCACCAATTGAACTTTTAGGGAACATATCAGAAACTGTGGTCATAATATTCGCCGACCAGGCCTGATGGGCGGACATACCAATACCTATAATGATCACAGCGTACCACATATTAAATGATCCTGCCCACTGAGAAAAAATTACCATCAATGGGAAAACTGCGTAAATCAACATTGAGGTTTTTCGTGCCCTCACTACTGTCCAACCCTTATTCCTGGTAAACCACATAGGTAACCAGCCTCCTGCAATACTACCAATACCGGCAATTGTATAAACTACAGCTACCGGAAGGCTCACTTCAAGACCTGCCAAACCATATTCAGAAATTAAAAATGCCGGTAACCAGAACAGGAAGAACCACCAAACCCCATCTGAAAGAAACTTTCCAACAGCATAAGCCCAGGTCTGCTTAAAGGTTAATAGTTTAGTCCATGGAATAACCGGAGCAGCCTCACCATTTTCGGTTTTAGGACTATCGTCATCGCTGTTGATATGAGCAAGTTCACCGGCAGAAATGCGTTTATGACGTTCGGGAGTTTCATAAAGGAGAAACCAGAAAATGAGCCATAAGAACCCTACTGCACCGGTAATAATAAAAGCCATCCGCCAGCTGTAAGTTACCGCAAGCCACGGAACTATCAATGGCGCAATTACAGCCCCAATATTTGTCCCGCTGTTAAATATTCCGGTTGCAAACGCTCTTTCCCGTTTCGGGAACCATTCTGCCACCACCTTAATAGCTGCCGGGAAGTTACCTGCTTCTGTAACACCCAGAAATGCCCTGACTAACCCAAACCCGAAGGTAGTTTTAACAAATGCATGCAAAATTGCAGCTATACTCCATAAAATAAGAGATACGGCATAGCCAAGTTTACTGCCGATCTTATCAATTATACTTCCAACTCCCAGCATACCCAAAGCATACGCCAACTGAAATACAGCAACTATATTGGAATAGTCCGTTTCGGTCCAGTTGAATTCTTTTTCAAGATATGGTTTCAGGAGGCTGATCACCTGCCTGTCGAGATAGTTAATAGTGGTTGCAAAGAAAATCAATGAACAGATCGTCCAGCGATAATTAGTCATTTTCTGCATTCGGATAGATTTTATGCTTGTTTAATTAGCCTGAATAATCTTTTCATCAGAGATTGAAATACTTCTTAGCGTTAAAGTAAGAAATATTCGCCACCATATTACCTAACCATTGGATATCATTGGCAATTCTCCTTTCTCAACATCGTTTCCAATCAGATTACAGAGAATTCTTCTGAAATATTCATGTCTCGGGTAAGACATAAAGCTTCTCGAATCAGTAAGCATCCCGACAAACTGGCTAAGCAGGCCCATATTCGATAAAGCATTGATCTGATCAATCATACCCTGCTTCTGATCAAGAAACCACCAGGCTGATCCGAACTGAACCTTTCCGGCAACAGTTCCATCCTGAAAATTCCCACACATGGCTGCAATCATTTCATTATCGGCAGGGTTCAGGTTATAAATAATCGTTTTGGCCAGTTGATTTCCTGAATCAAGTTTATTAAGAAAACGTGAAAGACTTACTGCCTGCGAAAAATCACCGATTGAGTCGAAACCTGTATCCGGACCAAGTTCAGAAAGTAATCTGGTATTATTATTTCTTAATGCACCAAGGTGATATTGTTGTACCCAACCTTTTTCATGATCCCATAATGCCAGGGTATACAGCATGCACGACTTAAACTTCAGCCGTTCAGAATAACTCAAATCCTGCCTGGAAAGGATTCTGGAAAAAATCTGGTCAATTTCAGCATCCGTATAATCCTCACAGTAAATCTGCTCTAAACCATGATCCGAAACGATACATCCTGTATTGGCAAAATGATCGTGTCTGCTTTTTAGTGCTGAAAGATATTCACTGAAAGTTGAGATCTCTTGACCACTGATGCCAGCCAGCTGAAGGATATATTTATTTAATTCAGCACTATTATCAGCATTCATAGCCTTATCTGGTCGGAAGGAAGGCAAAACTTTTACTGAAAATCCATCTGAACTGATTTTATGATGATGAGAAAGATCGTCCAGCGGATCATCAGTTGTTCCAATACTATGAACATTCATCTTTTTGATCAGATTTCTGACAGAATATTCAGGGGTTCTCAGTTTTTCAGAACATTCATCATAAATCTTTCTGGCTGTGGCCGGAGAAAGTATCTCATGAATATCAAAATAACGCTGAAGCTCAAGATGAGTCCAGTGGTAAAGCGGATTTCTGAAAGTATAAGGAACGGTTTCAGCCCATTTTTCAAATTTCTCCCAGTCGCTCGCATCTCCTGTAATATATTTTTCTGAGATTCCATTTGCCCGCATAGCACGCCACTTATAATGGTCGCCATACAACCAGATTTGGGTAAGATTCTCAAAATTTGAATCAGAGGCGATTTGATCCGGCGGAAGATGACAGTGATAATCTACAATCGGTAAACCGGCTGCATATTCATGATAAAGGGTTTGAGCAGTAACAGTCTCAAGTAAAAAGTTCTCGTCTAAAAATTTCTTCATTGTTATCATTCGATTCCCGGACAAATACCGGTTCGTATAGCAATATCGTAAATTTTTTAAATAGAACGATTAGTCTCACAATAAGAAAGCCGGAATGAAATGTCTATAAACCGATCAGGAAGGATCGTAGATAAAATAAGTTTTGTATTAAAAGTTTAATAATACCCCATTAATTAAAAAACTCCTGCTTTCCCGGTCCGGATAAGTATTAAGAAAACGAGGCTAATAGTTTAATCTCATTTCTATAAAGAATAATTTTTTTATCATTCTCCAGCTGCTTCAGTAAACGGGAAATTACTACCCTCGAAGTAGCCAATTCATCTGCTATAAGCCCATGGGATGCTTTAATTACACTTGATCCGGTCAGTCGCTGTTTCTCTTTCAAATAAGAAATCAGGCGTTCATCAAGTTTATGGAATGCAATGCTTTCTATAGATTTAAGTAATTCAATAAAGCGCTCATTGAAGCTGCGCATGATATAATTCTTCCAGCTGGGATAAGTGCACAACCAATCGTCGAGCTTAACATGAGGAATTGCAATAAGCTCTACCGTATCTTCTGCTACAGCTTTAACCTCACTCTTTTTTGCTTCAAGACAACAGCTGTAGGCCATTGAACAGCTTTCATTATCCGACAGATAATATAAAAGGATCTCATTCTCTTTCTCATCCAGACGGTAAACCTTTACTGTTCCTTTCAATACGATAGGCATCATACGGACGTATTTGCCATAATCCATAATCAGATCACCATCGTTAAAGGTTTGATAAATGCCAAACTGCTGAATTTCCTGAATTAACTGAGGTTCAAAAATCACTTTTAGTCTGTCAAGATTTGCTGTCATCAGAAATGAAAATTTAATACCAGATTAGATTGCCACATATTAACTTTATTAATCAGCATCTTATTATTATCATAAGTTTCGCCATTTCTCAGCTTGGCTATGATCAATAATTGAGCCTCAAGGCCTTTAAGGCTTTTAGCAAAGGTATATCTAAAATCTGTATTTATCTGAGTATATGCCGGCATACCATATTTATTCAATTTATAATTTTTAACATCAGGCAAATCATAATATCCCGCAGCCAAAGAGGTTTTGAACCTTGATGCCGGGATTTTGTAATCTATCTTTGCCATGATGGCATGTACATCCCCAAAACCTTCATTTCTTTCTCTTGGAAGAAAGGTGAAAAATGGATCCCTGCCCCATTCCCTTGGAATCAAATAACGGCCTTCAGATGTGATCCGGTTGTAGTTAAGTG
>JBAZHY010000257.1:0-4085 GCA_041652175.1 Pedobacter sp. | reverse complement strand
TAGGGGTTATTGGTTTTAGATCAAATCCGGATTGGCCTGAATTCTTCTTCTACGCATTCTAAACTGCACCGGTGTAATTCTGATTTCCTAAAAGTCTTTATTCAACAATTTTTCCAGTTCGCCAAATCCAACTTTCATTTTAACCCGTCCTTGTTTGGCATAAGAGATCTCACCGGTTTCTTCAGAAACTATTACTGCAACAGCATCACTCATTTCAGTTATTCCAATCCCTGCCCGATGCCTGAGTCCGAATTGCGGAGGAAGCTTGTCGTTCTCGGTCAGGGGAAGAATACTGCTGGCACATTTGATACGGTTTTCAGAAATAATTACCGCACCATCATGGAGCGGACTCGACTTCTGAAAGATGCTTTCCAGCAGACGTTTTGAAATCCTTGCCTCTATAATTTCACCACTGTTCTGAAAGAATTGTTCATCGTAATATTTAGCAAATACGATCAGGGCTCCGGTTCTGCTTTTTTGCATGCTCTTGCAGGCATCAATGATGGGTTTGATCCGAACAGAATTATTCTTAACGATATCTTTTCGTCCGAATAAAAATGACCACCAGGCTTTATTCTTTTGAAGCGATGCATTACGTCCGATCAGTAAAAGAAAGCGCCTTATTTCCTGTTGGAACACAACAATCAATGCGATAAATCCTACGCTAACAAATCCGCCTAAAAGTTCGGTCAGCAAACGCATTTCTGCCTGCTTAACGATCTGAAAGACTACATAAATAATAATCAGTCCGAGTAAAATATTGAGTGCAATCGTTCCTCTGATCAGATTATAAATATAGTAGATAATCATCGCTACAAACAGAATATCGATGATATCGAGGAATCTTAAATTGAGGAAACTGAAGTCAAATCCTTCCATCTGACTAATTTATGAATTTTTAAGCTGACCAACGATCCTGACTACCTCTTTTGCTTCTTTCACATCATGTACCCTCAGGAGATTGGCTCCTTTGGTTAAAGCAATGGTATTTAAGACCGTTGTTCCATTGAGTGCATGTTCGGCATCGGTATTGAGTAGTTTATAAATCATGGATTTACGTGAAATAGCAGCCAGTACAGGATACCCGCAAATCTTGAGGGCGTTTAGATTGGACAGCAATTCGTAGTTCTGTTCCAGTGTTTTGGCAAATCCAAAGCCGGGGTCAATGATCAGATCCTGAACTCCCGTAGCCTTCAATTGAGCTATTTTATCAGCGAAATAGCGGCATACATCTGTAGTAATATTTTCGTAATCAGTATTCTGAGCCATATTTTGCGGCGTACCCTTCATATGCATCAGAATATAGGGAACTTTAATTTCTGCCATGATTTTGAACATATCCCCGTCCAGGGATCCTGCTGAAATATCATTAATTATTCCCGCTCCTTCCTGTACTGAAGCCCGTGCAATTCCCGACCGGAAAGTATCAATTGAAAGAATTGTTTCAGGAAATTCCCGGATAATGGCCCTGATTACCGGAATCATTCTTTCATATTCTTCTACCTCAGAAATATGGACTGCTCCCGGACGGGATGAATAGGCTCCGATATCAATGATATCGGCACCATCTGTCAGCATTTGTTCCGTTTTTTTTAATGCAGCATTCAGATTATTATTTCTTCCTCCATCATAAAATGAATCGGGAGTAAGGTTCAGAATTCCCATTATCTTCGGCTCAGACAGGTCGAGTAGCCTGCCCCGAACATTTAACGTTGATTTTTGCTGAAAAACTGTATTTTTATCCGCCATATCAGGCAAAATACCGATTAATTCATCGTTCTGACAAATAAAATATAAAGGCTTTGATAAATAAAACTTCTATTGAATATGATGCCGTGATACGGGTATGTAAGGAATTGTTCCTGAAAAAGACCAGGGATTATGGTACTGCCTGGCGTATCCTGCGGATTTCTTCTATTACCGATCAGATCTTCATTAAAGCTCAGAGAATCCGTACGCTTGAAGAGAAAAAGATTTCAAGGGTGGGCGAGGATATCACTTCAGAATATATCGGCATAGTAAATTATTGTATCATTGCCATGATGCAGCTGGATATGGAAGGGGATGAGCGGACTGAGCTTTCTGTTGATGAGGTAGAAACTAATTTTGATAAAAAAGTTGCTGAAACCAAAGAACTTATGTTTGCCAAAAATCATGATTATGGTGAGGCCTGGAGGGATATGCGTATCAGTTCATTGACTGATCTGATCTTAATGAAGCTACTCAGGGTGAAGCAGATTGAAGATAATGCCGGACAAACACTGGCTTCGGAAGGTGTCAGGGCAAATTATCAGGATATGCTGAATTACTCTGTTTTCGCGCTGATCAAACTCGGACTTAAATAATCCGATCCATCATTCGTTTTTATAAAATTTTTAGCAATATTATCCTCATGAAGAATATCGGGTTACAAATTACAAGGATCATTGTAGGATTGTTGTTTATTTTTTCAGGACTTATTAAGGCCAATGACCCGATGGGCTTTGGTTATAAACTGCAGGAGTATTTTGAAGTTTTTCATATTTCTTTTCTGCATGATTATGCTACTGCCTTTGCTATTCTGCTGTGTACACTCGAAATCATTTTAGGGGCATTGCTCTTATTAGGTTTTTGGTCGGCGAGAGTTGCATGGGGATTACTGCTCCTCATTATATTCTTCACCTTTCTGACTTTTTACTCTGCGTTTTTCAAGGTGGTTACTTCCTGCGGATGTTTTGGAGATGCCATTCCTTTGACACCATGGCAATCGTTTAGTAAGGATCTGATTCTGCTGGCAATGATCCTCCTTATTTTCATTAAAAGAGATCAGATTCAACCGCTCATCAGGAAAGAATCACTTCAAAAACTGGTAGCCGCGATCGTTGTTTTAGGCTCTCTGGGTTTCGGCTTATACACCACTAACTTTCTGCCGATCCTGGATTTTCTACCTTATAAAGTTGGCAATAATATACCTCAGCTCATGGTTATTCCTCCCGGAGCAGCTCAGGATGAGTATGAAATTACCTATACGCTGAAGAATAAGCAGAGTTCTGAAACTAAAAAGATGACGGACAAAGAGTATCTGAAGACCGAAATCTGGAAAGATAAGAACTGGGAGATCGTTGGAGAACCAGAGTCGAAACTGATTAAAAAGGGCTTTGATTTGAAGATTAAGGATCTGAAGGTTACCGATAGTCAGGGAACAGATTATAATGCCGAACTGCTTGAAAATCCATTTTACAATCTGGTTATTGTAGCTTACGATCTTTCAAAAGCAGATCAGCAGTCTATTGGAGATTTAAATGCGCTTGCTATTAATGCTGCAGAAAATTTCAATATTCGCACTGTCTTTCTGACTTCAAATTCAGTTGAGGATGCAGAGTTATTCAGCAAAAAGAATAAATTGGTGATGGAGGTGTTTTTTGCAGATGCAATTCCTTTGAAAAGTATGGTACGCTCCAATCCGGGTTTGATGCTCCTTAAGGGAGGTACCGTAGTGAATAAATGGCATTACAATAACCTGCCGTCTTATGAGGCTTTGGCATCTGAATATTTTAAAAATAAATAAGCGCTCGAAAATATAGTATGAAACCATTATGATTTTTCCATTATACAAATGAATAAAATCATGATAGGCCTGCCTACCGCAGGTAGGTTCATCACCTTTAAAAATAAAAATGTATTAATGAAAGTATTTCTGGTTGGTTTTATGGGTAGTGGCAAAACTACTATTGGGAAGAAGCTTGCGAATTATCTGAAGTATGATTTTATTGATCTGGATAAGCTGATCGAGTTGAAGGCCGGAACGAGTATTGTAGATTATTTTGCAGCCCATGGGGAAGAACAATTCAGGGAACTTGAAAGGGAGGTGCTTCAAAAAACTGATTATCCTGAAAATGTAATTATTGCTACCGGAGGGGGTGCCCCATGTTATTCAGATAATATGGACTGGATGAATCAGAACGGAACGGTAGCTTATCTTTCGATGAATCCGGGGGGGCTTGCCAGTCGGCTGGAACACTCCACCGCCGACCGGCCATTGATCAAACATCTTAAAAATGAAGATCTGGTAAACTTCATTGCTGATAAGCTGAAAGACCGTGAAC
>JBAZHY010000256.1:0-4122 GCA_041652175.1 Pedobacter sp. | reverse complement strand
GCGAATTAAAGCCCGATGACTTTGTAACCTACTACTCCAGAAAATCACCTACAGATTCGAAAATTTATATTAATCTGATCAAACCTGACTGGCTGGAAGACTACAAAAAATATGGAGGAATATTTAGTATAGATAATGAAGGCTTAGGATTAATTCCACCACCACCCATTATTATACCCGCTAAAAATTGATAAAATAAGCTGATGCAACAAAATGGCGGGGGATTATTCCTCAGCCATTTTGTTGCATCAATTAGTTATAGAGTTAGTACAATACCCTATGAATTCTTCTAATCAAAAGGCAATTTGCGTCTTTAAGAATTATACAATAACTCCCTTACAACTTTATCTTTAATCTTATTTCTGCTGCAATGTCCTCATTCCTACTAAATAGGCATAAGCTGCGGCTGGTACAAAGAGCAGTTGTATGTCATTTATGATTTGCTCCTCCTCCTTGTCTATTGTGGTAACTAAGGCTGAAGAAAGTTTATTCTTCCCGCAGAATTGCAACAGGCTTTTTAAAGATTTAGGCTTTTCTACAAAACGGTTGGTCCATTTTATTTCAACACACCAGGCCGGCCTAAGCTTTTTAAGATCTACCTGCAGCATATCTACTTCACCCTCTGAATTTCCATTCTTCCAGCTGGCATAGTTCAATACCACATTTTCACGGTGCATCCATTGGGAAAACAGAGCCGTTTCCACCATATTGCCCGCCTCATCATCGGCCGGACCAATCGGCGAGAACAGGGCACTGCGAAGTGAAGAATTAGTCAGGTAAACTTTGAAACCGGTAATACGTTTGAAGTGTTTAGCAGTATCGTCAACTTTATTGATGATCTTAATCAGAAATGCAGCTTCGAGATATTCCAGATATTTACGGATAATATTCTTTTCCAGACCGCTCTCCCTGCTGATCTTCTCTGCCGAAAATTCCCTGCCGGTATTATAAGCCAGATAGGCAAAAAACCGATTTAATTCCTGAACATCCCTTATACCATATAAGCTGGGAAGATCGCGCAACAGGACTTTATCAACAATATCATTTTTAATATATCGTGACATATTTTGACGAATAGTCTGTGAAAAAATAACTTCAGGATAACCACCATAATTGATATAGTTAAAGAATTCCTCATTCAATACTCTGATATCTACTGCCTCAGCAAAATCTGTAAGCTGTTTATTATAGGTAATTTTTTTAATCTGAATAAGATGCTCTAGTTTTTTTAGGTGCAAATACTCCTGAAAAGTAAGAGGAGGCAGCATAAAATCGGTAAATCTACCAGCGCCACTCTCGGTACTTTTAATACGAAGCGCAGCAGCGGCAGATCCTGAAACGATGAATTGTGTTTTAGGATATGAATCAACAAGAACTTTTAAATGTCTTTCCCAGTCTTTTAAATATTGTATCTCATCAAAGAAAATATAGCAGCCATCAGTATGTGTCTCACCCGAAGCTTCCATAGCTAATTTTAATAATTGCTCAAGACCCATCTGAATATAAATGGGATTGTCTATTCCTATAAATGCAATCTTTCTTGGATTAATATTTTCACTGATCAGAGCAGCGATAGTCTGTTGCATCATTACAGTTTTCCCAACGCGCCTTGGGCCCATTAGAACAACTGCTCTTTTAACAGATCGCTCCTTTACAAATGGATAAAACAAGTCGAAATACAGTCGGCAGGGCAACTCCGAGAGTTCCTCAGCAATTTTTCCACTACGCCACCAGGGGTTCTCAAACTGAAGCCGGTCCAGGATCTTTTCCTTTGGAATAAGGTATGACTCAAGCATAAATTGATCTTATATTACATAAATATACTAAATAAGCTAAAATAAAATACCTTATTCATACTTATTTTGTAAAATAAGATGTTTTTATAATATTTTTATTCTTATTTATACTCTTCAGGATAAACAAGCCTATCACGTATTTACTGGATTTCATTTAATAATCCGAAGGAATTCTGCGCTGAGCTCTAAGCGAAATAACACAATAAAGCTACATAGCCCCCATTTTCAATTCCTATTCTCCACCTAAAGCTGTATATTGTTTTATAAATCCTGACTGAAACTAATCCTATGAAAACTCAATCAAAACTTACCTTCGCCAGTCTGCTGCTGTTCTTGTTTTTGATACCGATGGCTCAGGCAGCTAAACCGGTAAAAATAGCGACAATTGGGGCTACTCCTTCCATCAATAAAAATCAGTCGCCCGAGGTTTTAGTAGAACAGATGATTAGTTTCTGGCAGGGTCAGCTTAATCAGGTTCTTAAATCCAAGCTGGATTTGATTGTCTTGCCGGAAGTTTGTGATGTGCCTGTTGGCCTGAATACTTCAGAGCAAAAAACGTATCTCAAAGCAAGGAAAAACAGGCTTTCAGACTTTTTTGCCAAAATAGCGCAGGAGAATAATTGCTATATCGCCTTTGGATCACTACATGAAACTGATAAAGGTCTTCGTAATTCATTGATTTTACTGGACAGGACAGGAAAAATAGCAGGAACTTATCATAAAAACTTTCCAACTATTTCTGAAATGGAACAGGGAGTTATCCCGGGCGATCAAACCCCGGTTTTTCAATGTGATTTCGGTAAGGTTGCAATGGCTATTTGTTTTGATTTGAACTATGATGAATTGCGCTCAAAATATATAAAGTTGCAGCCTGATATCATTCTCTTTTCCTCACTTTATCATGGCGGACTGATGCAAAGCCAATGGGCCTATTCCTGCCGTTCTTATTTTGTAAGTGCCATTGGAACTATACAATTACCTTCGGAAGTTCTGAATCCCCTGGGGGAGCTTGTAGCAAGCAGTACCAATTACTTCAATTATACGCTGGCCACCATTAATCTGGATTATGAATTAGCACATCTGGATTATAACTGGGATAAACTTAAAAAGTTAAAAGCGAAATATGGCGATGCAGTCAGCATTCATGACCCCGGAAAAGTAGGTTCAGTAATGATTACAAGTGAGGATAAAACCATAAGCGCCAAACAGATGGTTAAGGAATTCGATATTGAACTTTTGGACACCTATTTTGACCGATCCAGAATGTTTAGAAAAAAACAAATGGAGTAAGCCAGGTGGATTTTCCTATTGAGCCGGTCTGCCTTGTGACAATCCCGGTTTCAGGATCAATTTATAGTTCTTAATTGATTGAATTCAAATTGTTTAATTTTCCATATATTTGCATCATCAACAGGGGTGCCTTGTTTGTGACATCAAACACAAAAACAGGCTGAGAGCATACCCATCTGAGAAGTTGACAATTGAAAGTTGATAATTGAAAGTTTCCACACAACACTTTCATCTTTCAGCTTTCGGCTTTCATCTTACAGAGCACCTGATCCGGATAATGCCGGCGGAGGGAGGTACAAGTTAATTAGCTGCATATTACCCCATTATGCAGGGTTTTTAACGAATTAAGCATTTAAATTGAAAAAGCTATTATTCATTGCTGCGGCAATACTGCTGCCTTTTATGGCATCAGCCCAGTTTTCCATTAGCGGAAAAATCTCAGATAAAAATACAGGAGAAGCATTGGCAGGAGCCTCAATTAGTCTGGAAAATTCATTTTCTTCTGTCCGGACTGACGCCGCCGGAAATTATTCCTTAAAAAATTTGAGATCAGGCAATTATCTGATAAGGGTAACTTATCTGGGATACCTTTCTGTTCAGCGCAATATCAATCTGAACGGGAATCTTATCCTTGATATGGAACTTAACCCAAACAGCTTACCGGTTGACGAAGTTTTGGTCAGATCTACCCGGGCAGCTGAAAATTCAGCAAGTACTTACAGCAATATCAGTAAAGAGGATCTTGAAAAGAATAATCTCGGGCAGGATCTGCCATTTCTTCTGAATCAAAGCCCCTCAGTTGTAGTAAGCTCAGATGCAGGAAATGGAGTTGGCTATACGGGTATCCGCATCCGCGGAAGCGATCCAACCCGTTTGAATGTTACCATCAATGGTATTCCTTATAATGATACGGAAAGCCAGGGAACATACTGGGTAAATCTGCCGGATTTTGCATCATCGGTTGATAATATTCAGATACAAAGAGGTGTAGGGACTTCTACTAACGGAGCAGGAGCATTTGGGGGCAGTCTGAATA
>JBAZHY010000255.1:0-4140 GCA_041652175.1 Pedobacter sp. | reverse complement strand
CAAAAGAGAAGCAAACTATTTTGAGAGAAGGATTGACTTCATTTATTGAAAATTTATTAAAGGATATTCAACAAAGCATCTATAATAAAGCCTTAAAATTCAGGGAAGAAAATACTCACGAGGCTAATAGTTATGAGGAATTCAAAGAACTTCTGGATACAAAAGCCGGGTTTATTTCTGCACACTGGGATGGTATGCCGGAAACTGAAAAGCTTATTAAAGACGAAACTAAAGCAACAATACGTTGTATTCCTTTAAATAACAAACAGGAAAATGGCGTTTGTATGGTTACCGGGCAGCCTTCATCACAAAGGGTCTTATTTGCAAGAGCTTATTAAATAATTGAAAAATAATGGAAGAAGTTGAGTCTTATGAGCATATTCTCAAGTTGCTGGATAATAAAGCAACCGTAAAACAGAAAATATTTCAAACAACCACTGCACTTTTTCATCAGTTTAAAGTGGTACTTCAGGAAATTGCCCGCGACTTGCAAACTGATTTTGCCGATAAAGATCAGAATGTTGAGATAAGTTATTCTGACAGGGGTGATTTTGAAGCTCAACTGAAATTTTCAGGAGATGTTCTGGTTATCTCTATGCATAGTAATGTATTCAGCTTTCCGGCCGAACATGAGATCAACGGTTTAAAATATGTTAAAGATGATCCTTTAAGAAAATATTGCGGAATCATTCATATTCATAACTTTCTTGCTGACTCATTGAAATATAACAGGAGCTCTGATGTTGGATATCTGATAGGCAGGATTTTTATCAACAAAGAGGAACATTTTTTTGTTGACGGTCAAAGTCAGCTTGGCTTCTTATTTAATTCATTTTGGAAAGGTAAGATCAAAAAGGAGCAGATTCGCAAGATCCTTGAGCTGTCTATTATTTATTGTATGGACTTTGATCTGCTGACTCCTCCATTTGAAACTGTCAGACAAGTTACTCTGGAAGAAAAGCAATATATGAGTTCAAACTCCGGTTATCCAACCGGAAAGCATATGGGCTATAAATTCAAGACAGAGCTTGATGATCAGTTCAGACCGATCAGCGAGAAAAAATAATTGGGGAGCTAAGCAAGTTCTAACCATAGTGTTTCTTTAGATTTTTCAATAAACTCATTTAAAATTATAATATCATGAAATTCGGAACTAAAGCCATACATGCCGGTCAGGAACCCGATCCAAGCACAGGGGCGATAATGACCCCAATCTATCAGACTTCTACCTACTGGCAAAAATCTCCGGGTGATAATAAAGGGTTTGAATATTCAAGAGGTACAAACCCAACCAGGAAGGCTTTGGAATCCTGTCTGGCAGCACTTGAAAATGCAAAGCATGGACTAGCCTTTTCAAGTGGGATGGGGGCAACCGATGCTGTTATGAAATTACTTGCTCCCGGAGATGAAGTGATCACAGGAAACGATCTTTATGGAGGCTCATACAGGATATTTACCAAGATCTATGCAAACTATGGAATCAGGTTTCATTTTATTGATATGTCCGATCCTGCGAATATTAAAAATTTTATCAATGATAATACCAGACTGATCTGGATTGAAACCCCTACCAATCCAACCATGCAAATTATTGATATTGCCGCTGTGGCAGAGATATCAAAAGCTAATAATCTTTTATTGGCTGTTGATAATACTTTTGCTTCACCCTATCTTCAAAATCCAATAGATCTGGGAGCTGATATTGTAATGCATTCAGTAACTAAATATCTGGGGGGACATTCTGATGTGGTGATGGGGGCATTGATGCTCAATGATGATGAACTTTATAAAAAACTGTGGTTTATTTATAATGCCTGCGGTGCAACACCAGGCCCGATGGACAGCTTTCTTGTATTGAGAGGTTTAAAAACCCTTCATTTAAGAATGAAAGCTCATTGTGAGAACGGCAGACGGATTGCAGAATTCTTAAAAACCCATCCCAGGGTTGAAAAAATATACTGGCCTGGATTTACTGATCACCCAAATCATCATATTGCCAAAAAACAAATGCGCGATTTTGGCGGAATGATCTCAATTACTTTAAAAGGAGCCGATCTGAATGAAACATTCAGAATAGCGTCTTCATTTAAAGTATTTTCTCTGGCAGAGTCATTAGGTGGTGTTGAGTCGTTGATTAATCATCCGGTTTCTATGACGCATGGTTCTATCCCTAAAGCAGAACGTGATAAAGTTGGAGTTACAGATAATCTTTTGCGCCTCAGTGTGGGGGTGGAGGATGTGGAGGATCTTCTTGAAGATCTAAAACAGGCACTTATATAAGACCCTTACCATTTCTGTTAAGTTTTAAAAAAAATGTTAGATTATTCTGTTTCCATAATAAACTTTCAGTCTATGAAAGATTTTCTTGATTCAAGGGTGGAACAGTATAATCATGTTGATTTTATAGAGAATGACCCGATTTGCATACCTCATATGTTTAGTCGTAAACAGGATATTGAAATTATGGGTTTTTGGGCTTCAATTCTTGCCTGGGGACAACGGAAAACTATAATAAATAAATGTAAGGAGCTCATTCAATTAATGGATGGAGCTCCTTACGATTTTATAACAAATCATGAGGAGTCTGATTTGAGTCGTTTTCTGGGGTTTAAACACCGTACCTTCAATGATACTGATACACTTTATTTTATTGAATTCTTTAAGCAACATTACCGGCGTTCGGATACACTGGAGTCTGCATTTATTCGCCCGGTTCAAAATATTTTCAGGGAAGAGTATATGACTGATGAAATTTTATTTGATGAGAATATTGAAGTGTCATCCGCACCATGTTATCTCTCTGAAATAAATGTAAAACGAAACGAATTACCGGTCGAAGCAGCTTTAAATTATTTCAGAAGTTATTTCTTTTCTCTCCCGGATCATCCATCAAGAACGATGAAACATGTAAGTTCTCCCAGGCAGAAGTCAGCCTGTAAACGTCTGAATATGTTTCTTAGATGGATGGTACGTAATGATCAGAAAGGGGTAGATTTTGGAATATGGCATCAGATAAAACCTGCAGATCTGATATGCCCTACAGATCTGCATGTTGAGAGGGTGGCAAGAAAACTCAAACTGATCAGCAGAAAGCAGATGGATTGGTTAACTGCTGTAGAGTTAACGGAGAATTTAAAAAGATTTGATCAGGAAGATCCTGTTAAATATGATTTTGCCTTATTCGGTTTAGGGATTGAAGAGCAATTTCAGGATAAATCCTTCTCTTTTTGAGAAACAGCGGACATATCGTCTTCAGCCTGTTTAGGTAATTTCTTTCTCACAATTCTGAGTTTTGTAAAATGCAAGGGACTTTTAACCGGATTATCATCACCAAGCAAGATTCCCCATGGCTTAAACATTTCAGAGCGGTCAAAAATTACTTTTAAAATAGCAATAATAGGTAAGGCCAGGAACATTCCGGTAAAACCCGCCAGGCTGCCCGATATAAATACCCCCAGAATTGCTACAAAGGCATTAATCTTAACTTTAGACCCTACAATCCTTGGCATCAGAATATTATTGTCGAGAAATTGTACAAATGCAATTACACCGAGTACAATAAATATCGGCAATATATCCTGAGAAGAAGTTAATGTCAATAATATCCCGAGTATGTTTCCTATCAATGCACCAACGTAAGGTATCAGGTTCAGAATAGCAAAGATGACCCCTATAAGAAAAGCATGCGGAATGTCAAATAATAATAAGATCCCTCCTAAAAGGATAATGATATAGGATATTTGTATAGCAAGTCCAATGAGATAACTTTTAATAATTCCTTCAGTTTCTTTCATTACTTCCCTGACATTTCTATGTTCTTTTTCTTCAAACCACAAGAAGACGAAACGAAGTAAAAGATTTTTATAGGTCAGAAATAAATAAATATAAATAGGAACCAGACCAATATAAATTAATCCGGAAGTAAGCGAGGTAGCAGCTCCGCTTGCCAGATTAGCTGCATAATTCAACAGCTTATTGCTTTGATCATTAATAAACTTTAATTGTTCCTGGGTGCTGATATCTGTCTTTTTACTGAACCATTGACTAAGGCTGTTCAGGTGAGATGAAATATTTTTTTGAATCTGAGGTGCATCAGCGGCAAGATTGTTTATCTGAATGGAAAAAAACCAGACGACCATT
>JBAZHY010000254.1:0-4144 GCA_041652175.1 Pedobacter sp. | reverse complement strand
CCCTACCCAAATTGGCGGTTCAGTTGTTAGATATCTTTCCTTAGTTTAAGTGAAGAGTTTCTAAAGATTATTCCTTAAATTTCTAAAAGATAAATCAAAATAACTCTGATTAACAGGCGTTTAATTAAAATGCGGGTTCAGTATTCGCAGTCTGATTAAAACCCTTATGGGCCAGGTGAATCGCCCGCTATGATGATGGAAATGAATTTTGTACCTGATCGCGTTCTATCGACCACTCAAATTCTTGCCGAAGGTGCTCAGGGATAGTTTAATCAAATTAAATGTTATGGAAAAGCTACAATTTAAGGTTAATATCCAGGCACCGGTAAACAGGATTTATACTTTGATGCTTGGCATTGATGATAAATCAACTTATGAGCAATGGACTTCTTTGTTTAATCCGACATCGACTTATGAAGGAAGCTGGGGCAAGGGAGATAAAATTCTGTTCGTTGGAGTAGATGAAAAAGGAGAAAGGGGAGGTATGGTTTCCAGGATAGTGGAGAACATTCCCAGCCGGTTTGTTTCGATTCAGCATTATGGCGTCCTGGCAGCTGATAAGGAAGTTACGGAAGGACCGGAAGTGGAAAAATGGGCAAATGGATTTGAAAACTATACTTTCGAAGAAAACAATGGAACTACAATCCTTACTGTTGACCTCGACACCACTGAGGATTTTGTAGATTATATGAACCAGACTTACCCAAAAGCATTAAATAAGTTGAAAGAAATTTGTGAGAAATAGTAATTTCAGGATGATTAAATGAATCAGAGTCTTCAGGCTCTTAAAGCAATCCTAATTATCTGTTCGTAAGGTCTTTTGATAAAAACAAAACCCGGCCGTACCGCAAATCATAATCCAAACTCTGAACAGGAAGACAACCCGGCCGTACCCGGTATTGTTTTCACCATTTCATTCAGCTGGATAAAATACTTCCTAATTGTGTCAGAATGGTAAGTTCTGATTTATTTTTACCTTGAAAAGAGTCTGCTATAGCAGAGGCGGTTTTTATGATAAGTGTATTTACCCGATCAGTAAACAAGCTGGGATGCACTTCCCTGAAGTCTTTTAGTCCTGAAATTGTATCTTCCATATCCCATTCATTCTCTGTAAGCCAGTCGAACACGATCTCGATCTGGTAAGCTGAATCGCTTCCGAATTCATCATAAGTCTCATCCAGTTTAAGCCATTCAGACCGTACCAGCTTCTTAAGTGCCTCAAGCTCTTCTTTTCTCACTGTTTTATCAGCCGCAGCTATTGCATAAAACAGTTTACCCATCTGCTGGTAGAAAGACTTCATTACTTCGTCAGAATATTTCATTTTTCTTACTATTTTCATATAAAATTACCAATTAATTATCATACTAAAAGGAATGAGTAATGGATTGAGTTTAATCAGGGCTATAGTATCACTTAAATCTAAATATCAGACCAGATACGTTAATAATAGAAAACCCGGGTTAACCTTGGTTGTCCTTAGTTTAAACAAAACATTTAAGGATTATTTAATGAAATTCCATATGTACGAGATGAACTCATCCTTTCTTTACAAATCCTAAACTAAATGATCAGACCCTACATTTTAGCAGAAACTAACTGGAAATCAGTAAAAGAATCAGATTATGACCTGGCAATCCTTCCATGGGGTGCTACAGAAGCGCATAACTATCATCTACCTTATTCAACCGATGTGATTGAAGCTGATCATATTGCTGCTGAGTCTGCAAGGCTTGCCTGGGAGGGTGGTGCAAAGATCATTGTGTTGCCTACCGTTCCGTTTGGTGTCAATACCGGTCAGGCGGATATAAAACTGGATTTAAATATTAATCCAAGTACCCAGATGGCCATTTTATGTGATATTATAGAAGTGCTTCAGCGTTCCAATATTTTTAAGCTTCTGATCCTGAACGGGCATGGAGGGAACGATTTTAAAACCATGATCAGGGAGCTGGGACTGAAATACCCGAAGATGTTTCTGAGCACCTGCAACTGGTTTCAGTCTGTAGACAAAATGGAATTCTTTGAACAGGATGGTGACCATGCCGACGAAATGGAAACAAGCCTGATTCTGCATCTGACTCCTGATTTAATGCTTCCATTAGACCATGCAGGGGATGGGAAAGAGAAAAAGCATAAAATTAAAGAGTTTTCGGAAGGATGGGTATGGGCAGAAAGGAAATGGTCGCAGATTACTAAAGACACAGGGGTAGGAAACCCCGAATTTGCAACGAAGGAAAAAGGAGAGAAATATTTTAAGGCGGTAACTACAAAAATATCGAAGTTCCTGATTGAATTGTCGAAGGCGGATGTGAATGATCTGTATGAATAGATTCTTGTTTTTTACATAAAAAATTAATGTTAGTCCGCTAATAAATCATTCTATAAAAAATCGAATCTTCCCTCCCTGTCCTTAGATTTAACGTAGCCCTCTAAGGATTATTCAATGAAATCCCGTAGAAACAGGACAGACTCGTATAAAAGGACTTTACTATCTTTCAGAATCCCGGGAATTTATATCTTCATACCTCGTATAAATTATCAAATGCTATGATGATAAATCAACAATATGAATTTTTGAGGAAGTGTTCAATCAGAATAATTTGCCTGATTTCCATCTTAGGCATTACAACAATAGCTTTTGCTGAATATGAAACCCAGGATACAACTGCACAATCAGATACCTTAAAACGCAAAGCCAATCTTACCAGGATCATGAATGTATTGCCGGATGATCGGGTAGTGAATGGTCGTGTTTCTTTTCTGGATAAGACATTTAAGGATTGGTTAAAACGAACCGGGGAACTACCGCCTGATTTCGATCAGATGCCATCCATACCCTTTCTCCCGGATCCGCTAATTGAGGACGAGGGTGGCAAAAATATTCCGATTACTTCGGCTGCACAATGGGAAGAGAAGCGCCGGTGGATGAAGGGGCAGTTGGAATATTATATTACCGGTACTTATCCGGAATCTCCGGGTAATTTCAAGGTCAAGGTGTTGAGTGAGAAAAATGAAGGATCAACGATATTGCGTGTGGTCGAGCTTTCATTCGGTCCGCAGGAGCAGGCTAAACTGACCATTGAACTAATGATTCCGCAGGGGAAAGGCCCTTTCCCGGTGTTTATGACCCAGTGGAACCATAGAGGCTGGGCACAAATTGCGGTAAGACGGGGCTATATGGCCTGTGTTTATGCAGCTTCGGATGCTAAGGACGATACTGAGAATTACGCTGAAATATGGTCCGGCAAGTATGATTTTACCCGTTTGATGAGAAGAGCCTTCGGTACTTTCAGGGCACTTGATTATTTGCATACGCTTCCAATTGTCGATAAAGATAAAATTGCCTTAAGCGGTCATTCCAGAAATGGTAAACTGGCACTGATGGCTGCTGCATTTGATGAACGCATTAAGGCTGTTATTCCCAGCAGTGGTGGTTCAGGTGCTGAAGTTCCCTGGAGATACGCTAACCAGCAATACGATGTTGAAGATATTGCCTTATTATCTGCTGCCCAGCCATCCTGGCTGCACCCACGGCTAAGATTTTTTATTGGAAGGGAAAATAAGCTTCCGGTTGATCAAAATCATTTTATGGCGCTGATAGCCCCAAGAGGCTTAATGCTGAGCACTGCAAAGAATGAAGGGGCCAGCAATCCATGGGGCATTGAGCAGGCTTATAACTCTGCACAAAAGGTCTATCAATTCCTCGATGCGCAGAATCATCTGGCCATCCGAATCAGAGATGGAGAACATGGAACGCATGCAGAGGACATTGAAGCCTATATTGATTTCTTTGACTACGTGTTTAAGCGCAGCAACCGTAAGCCCGAAAACAAATTGTTGTATAACTATTCATTTGACAGATGGATGGAGCGAAGTAAAGAAAGTATCAGTCCATTGAATTATCCTTCCAAAGCCGGGGATAGCGGGGAGTCGCTTATTGAAAAAGACTTTTCAAAGGAGGATTGGGAACGTAAGAGATCGGCTATAAAAGCACAATTAAGATGGATATTGGGTGAGGAACCTCCAGGCCTGAAAAGCCCCGGTCCGCAAAGTCTGGAAAACGGAGGAACAGGAGAAGATTATTTCGGGACTGTTCTCAAACGGCCGCTTGTAACTCCGCGAATGGGACGGATGGCGATTACC
>JBAZHY010000253.1:0-4144 GCA_041652175.1 Pedobacter sp. | reverse complement strand
GGAATCTCATGGAAAGATCTAAAAGGATCAGAATTGTTAATGCACTATCTGCATTTGAGCGAGAAAAGCTGATTCGTCCATTTGGATTCAAAGGAGGATATCTCACTGAATTATGGCAGATTGCATCCAGATTACGCTCTGAATCCGGAATTAGTAAAACCGGACTTGCGACTCAAAGCGTACTGTATGGAGATGCAGATCTTTTTACCATGCATTCGGAATCAGATGGTAATAAACTGATGTACTCGCTGGTAAAAAGAATTTCAGAAATTATCAGACAAACTCCTTTTCATAATCCTGTCGGTTTATTGGATGAGATTCTCCCTGAAGTAATTTCACAGGGGGAAAAGATTACCGGTAAAAGCGATTTAAATATCAACTTCATTTACAATGCTTTGGTAAGTATTGATAATGCTGCCTGGTTAGTTTATGCTGCAGAAAATAACTTAAGGAGCTTTGAAAGCATGATTCCACGGGATTATAAGAAAGCACTGTCTCATCGCAATAACAAGATTGCTATTATGTTTCAGATACCCTATGGAATGCCTTCAGAAGAGATAGCGAATGCGGCTAAACAGGGGTATTTTGTATTCAAAATAAAAACGGGTGCACCTGGTACCCAATCAGAAATGCTGGAGGCTGATAAGGCCAGGTTAAATCTCATTCATCAGACTTTAAAAGATCTTCGTACCAATCAGACCAATGATGGTAAATTAATCTATACAATGGACTCTAACGCGAGGTATCAGAAAAAAGAAACTTTGCTCAGATACCTTGATCATGCACGCAAAATAGGTGCATTTGATCAGATTCTGCTTATTGAAGAGCCTTTAGAAGAACAAAACGATGAGTATATGGGAGATGTAGGTGTAAGGATAGGGGCAGATGAGAGTGTTCATGATGTTGATTCTGCCATAAGGAGATTAGATCAGGGCTATAATGTAATGGTTTTAAAAGGGATAGCCAAGACCCTTAGTCTGTCTATTAAAATTGCCTCACTGGCAGCTGAGCGTAATGTGCCTTGTATGTGTGCTGATCTAACCGTTAATCCGATACTTATTGATTGGCATAAGAATCTGGCTGCTCATCTTACACCATTCCCGATTATCAATATGGGCCTGATGGAAACAAATGGTGATATGAACTATGTGAACTGGGGAAATATGCAAAGCTATCATCCTTTATCAGGTGCTTCATGGACGAAACGAAAGAATGGAGTATTTGAGCTTAATGATGATTTTTACAGAAGAAGTGGTGGGATTTTTGAATCATCTGCACATTATGATGGTTTATTTGCTTGATGAAATGCCCTTAAAGAAACATTCCTCTTTTAAATCATGTTTTTACTGAAAAAAACTCAGAAATAAGTGGTTAAATCTTGGTCAGAATAGCTTCATACATCATGTTTAGTATCTTTTGGTATTGAAAGTATAAACAGAAGAAAAATATTTCTTTTGTTTTTAAATAAATAATTATATATTGGTATTATAATCTGAATTATACGCTCTCGACGACTAGCTGTATTATCGCTCTCAACGATAATTAAATTATCTCTCTCAAATTTATCTAAACAGGTGCACCTTAATAAGTGAATGTAAGTAGATCTTTCTTTCGGGGATAGAGATATTAAGAACTGTACCGTTTATCTAAAGCTTAAATAATTAGCATGATAAACGAAACGTTGAAGTTCATTTCAGATGAGGTTAACTCTTACCTCTCCCTAAAGCTTGGTATAAATACTGATCCAAGGCTGATTCTGGGTAATGTGTCCAGGGCAATGGATAATGATATTCCGGGTGTTAACTCACTTGCGAACAGAGCCATACTTTCATTAGTAAACGTAGAAGAAGACCGTATTGCCAAGCAGCATGAGAATTATGCCAAAACAGATTCAGGAATAATCTATAAGAATCCTCCTACCTATATTAATCTGTACATACTATTTGCGGTTAACCGTACTGAATATACTGATTCCTTAAAATGGCTGGCTTATATTATTCAGTTTTTCCAATATCAGAATGTATTTACCCCAATTAGTCATCCGGCATTAGATGAAAAAATAGAAAAACTTATTGTAGATCTCTACACTCTTAATTTTGAGCAGATCAATCATTTATGGAGCACAATGGGAGGAAAGTATATTCCTTCAGTATTGTATAAAGTAAGACAAATTACTATAAATGAAGACGCTGCGGTTTCGGGTGGCGGATTGATTACTGAAATCGATACTCAGGTTAAATCTAAACTCGTAGTATCATGAATCTGCGTTATAAAATACTTTTTAGCATTGAGATCCGGCATGATTATTATACCGATAGCAAGTCTAATGATTTTGAGATTAGTCCTTCACCTGAAACTGTCCTTGTTTTAAAAGGGCAGGGAATGTTGTTTAAAGTTGTTGAAAATAAGCTGATTGTATTAATAAGGG
The DNA here is from genome assembly GCA_041652175.1 of Pedobacter sp. Taxonomy (GTDB): domain Bacteria; phylum Bacteroidota; class Bacteroidia; order Sphingobacteriales; family Sphingobacteriaceae; genus Daejeonella. The sequence goes on along the minus strand of JBAZHY010000253.1, from coordinate 1,716 downwards.
TAGATGAAAACGGCAAAGCTCTGATCGATTTCAGTAAGAGCGGAAAGCTAACCTTTTTTATGAAGCTGGCCAATCCGTATTTTAGTAATTTTACTAATCTCGGACATCATCCATCTGATTCTAAAAAGTATTATTTCAGTAATATAAATCAGACAAAGGTCGGATCTGATCTTTACCTCAGTTCAAAAATACCACTTTATAATAATGCAAATGATTATCCCGTAGGAACTCTTGCCTCTAATGTTTCCGATACTGTTTTTGAAGCGATAAAGTCAAGTAGTAGTGCTTCAAAGCACGCATTAACAAACAAAGATTATTGGATGAACAGAGGGAAAATACAATACGTAAACCCTAATGATCTTGTCGAAGCTACTCCATTTATATATTTGTTTAAAACGACTAGTGATACCGATTTCATTGTTAATATATATACGTTAAACCACAATACAGGAGCATATGATAGACAGGTAACTGATACACTGAACCTTAGTTTTTCAAATCCTCAAACCTCAATACCTGTTCGCCTTGAAAAGTTGCCAAAAGGTTATTATAGAATAGAAGTTAATGGCCAAAGCCGATATGTTTATACAGACAGTAATGCTGTTTATAATAATATCTTCGGCATAATAGAAATCTTTAATTTCCTTTCGGCATCCAGTTCCTTTGCTTTGTTTGATGCATCCGGTACTGCTAATGCATCCCTGTTTACTATCCGTCTTCCAAACAGGGCCCTTATCTGGAAGTATGTTGCTAAAAGCAATGATGTTTTATCAGTTAAAGACAGTCGTCCACCACCGCAAAAATTATCTTTTATCCATCTTACAGGCAATGAGTTTATATCTGCAAAACCAGTACCTGTTAGTCAGGCACCGCTTAAAACATTATCTCTTGAATCTGCTGCCCTTGGTAATATATCTTCGATAGCTAATCCGGGCACGGAACGGCTTGGAACAATTGAAATTGACGGGGATACTTACTGCAGCGCAGAAGTGTATTTAAATTATTAACTAAAAATAAATAACATGGCAACATCTTACAGATCACCCGGTGTTTATATTGAGGAAATACCGAAGCTACCACCATCTGTGGCCCAGGTAGAAACAGCTATCCCTGTTTTCATAGGCTATACAGCCAGAAGCGGTATCGAAGGAACACCGCTCTCTACTGCTGTTATCGATACGATAACTGTTTCAGAAGCAAAGCGGATTACATCATTGCTTGAATACGAAACCTACTTCGGAACTGGAGTCAACGAGACTTTCAGCGTAAAAATCGAAGAATCTTATACAGCAGGAACGCCTCCGGTTTTAAAAAAGCGCACAGTTACTGCAAGTGTACCTTCACCATCTATACATACCATGTATTATCATATGCAAATGTATTTTGCTAATGGCGGAGGACCATGTTACATTATTAGTGTTGGAAATACTACTGCTGCGACAATTTCTAAAACAAATTTAATTGCAGGACTTAAAATGTCGGGCAGGTATGATGAACCTACTCTTATTGTATTTCCACAAGCGGTTCATATTACTGCTGCTGGTGATGCCTATGATGTATATGATTCAGCTTTGATGGAAGCAGGTAAACTGCAGGATCGCTTTGTCGTAATGGATTGTCATGGCGATGATCCGGAAACCCTTCGTGCCGCTTCCGGAATAGGAACTACAGATCTCAAATATGGTGCAGCATATCATCCATTTTTGCGCACTTCCT
>JBAZHY010000252.1:0-4155 GCA_041652175.1 Pedobacter sp. | reverse complement strand
GATCAGTACCGAAGAAATCCGTTTACTGGTTATTGGAAATCTTGTGGCATTTATCGTAGCTATGCTCGCTATTCGCTACTTTATTACCTTTCTTCAAACCAGAGGCTTCAGAATATTCGGATGGTACCGCATTATTGTTGGTGGCATCATTTTAGTGTTGCTTGCTGCCGGATATGATCTTCATGTGATTTGATGAACGAAAAAAAAGAAAAAGAATTCCCGGAATTCAATTTTGCCGAAGGTGAACTCCTGCTCATTAACAAGCCCTATAAATGGACAAGTTTTGATGTAGTAGGAAAAATCAGAAACTCCTTCAAACCACTTAAATTAAAAGTCGGTCATGCAGGAACACTCGACCCTCTGGCTACAGGCCTGCTGATCATCTGCACCGGAAAACTGACTAAGAAGATCGATGAATATCAGGCACAGCAGAAAGAATACACCGGAACTATGGTTCTTGGGGCAGGGACTCCATCCTATGATCTGGAGACAGAAATCAATGAACGGATAGATATCAGCCATCTGAAAGAGGAACAAATTAAATTAAATACCTCAAATTTCATTGGAGATCTGGATCAGTATCCCCCGGCTCATTCTGCAGTAAAAGTGGATGGGGAACGACTTTATATGAAGGCCAGAAGAGGTGAAGAAGTGGAGTTAAAAACCAGAAAAGTAAGTATTTCTGAATTTGAGATTACAAGACTTGAACTCCCTGAAATTGATTTCAGGGTGGTTTGCAGTAAGGGAACTTATATCCGTTCATTAGTACATGATTTTGGCCGGTCATTAGATAATGTAGCTCATCTGAGTGCATTGCGCCGGACAAAAAGCGGTTCCTTTGATATAAAAAATGCCTATGAAGTCATGGAGCTGGTTAATCATATTCGTTCGCTGAAAGACCAGGGAAAACTGATTGATAAGAAATAATTAAATTTGTGGGCTCTCCGGAATAATGAAGATTTATAATCATATTGATGAGTTCAGGCCAATCAAAAATGCCGTAGTAACTATAGGTACATTTGATGGGGTACATAGTGGTCATCAGAAGATTATCAGCCGTTTGCAGGAAGTTGCAAAGCAAAATGGAGGAGAAACTGTCATACTTACATTTTTCCCTCATCCCCGCATGATACTTCATCCTGATGATCAGAACATCAAACTGATCAGCACTCTTAACGAAAAAGCTGAAAGACTTGCCGGACTCGGAATTGATCATTTGATTATTACTCCATTTACCCGCGACTTTTCGAATCTAAGTCCTGAAGAATATATTAGGGAGGTACTTGTTAAAAAGATCGGAACAAGCCAGATCGTTATTGGTTATGACCATCGTTTTGGTAAAGACCGCAAAGGCGGACTTGAGGATCTTCAGAATTATGCACTTAAATTCGGATTTGGTGTAGAAGAAATCCCTGAGCAGGACATCAATGATGTAGCTGTCAGTTCTACAAAAATCAGGAATGCAATTCTAAGCGGGAATGTAAACGCTGCAAAAGACTTCCTTGGCTATCCCTTTCAATTAACAGGGAAAGTGATAAAAGGTGATCAAATAGGAAGAATGCTTGGTTTTCCTACTGCAAATTTATACATCGAAGAAAGTTACAAACTAATCCCTTCAGACGGAATTTATGTTGTCAGTCTGGAATTCATGGATCAGCAGAACTTAAAAACTGAACCGGCTACAGGCATGGCTTATATCGGTCATCGCCCTACAATAAATGCGATGAGTCGTAATATTGAAGTAAATATTTTTGATTTTGACAAAGATATTTACGGACAAATCATTCGCATCAACTTCCTGGAATATCTGCGGGGCGATCAAAAATTTGATTCACTAGAAGAATTAAAAAATCAATTAGAGAAAGATGAAATAGCGGCCAGGACTTTCCTTTCCCGTATCCCTGACAGGGTATAAAAAAAGCCATTCCTGCAGAATGGCTTTCAGATATTATAATTGGTTTTTAAGCTTGTTTTGCAAACTGAACATTGATATCAAGTTTGATATCATCCCCTACAACGATAGCTCCTGCTTCAGTGATACCATCCCATGTAAGGCCGAACTCTTTACGGCTGATTTTTCCTGAAATTTCGAATCCGGCTTTTTCATTTCCATAGAAATCTGTTGCGGTACCGCCGTGTTCAACATTTAATTTCACACGTTTGGTTACATCCTTAATTGTAAGATCTCCGTGTAATTCATAATCATCCCCATTCTTATTGAAAGATGTAGATTTAAATGATAGTTTAGGAAACTGTTCTGCATCAAAGAAATCAGCTGATTTCAAATGTGCATCACGCTGCTCCTGATTCGTATCAATACTGTTTACATCAAGTGCAAATTCGATAGATGCATTCTGAAAATCTGCATTTTCAGTTTCCATAGATCCATCAAACAATTTAAAAGTTCCTGTAACAGTCGAAATTACAAGATGCTTTACCCTAAAGTGGACTTCTGAGTGTAGTGGATCGATGATCCATTTAGTTTTTACTGATTCCATTAGTGTTAGTTTTAGTTTAATAACTCAAAGGTAAATTAAATAGATGTTTAAACATGTAATTAAAAAGTCATTTGTTCATTTCATTTAATAAGCGTTTACACCCAATTTTTAAGAGTTGTACAGTTTATAAAGAAAAATACAGATGCCCCCCAAAGAGTGAGTAAAAAATAAAAACTATTTTATTGCAAGGACAAGAATTACTATAAACAGAAAGAGGGTGCTTTTCAGGACACCCTCTTTCAGAAATTGTTGCTTAATAAAATGCCAAATTATTAAGAGTTAAATCATTTATTTATATCTAAAGAGTAATTAATCTCCACGCCGCCGGCAGCAAGCATATCATGTACTGAGCAATATTTCTTTACAGCAAGCTCGGCTGCCCGATCAGCCTTGGCCGGATCTATTTCGCCAGTAAGTCTAAAGTTCATATGAATTTTGGTGAATACGCTCGGAATCTGTTCTCTGCGTTCTGCCTCTACAGAAACCGAAAAATCCTTAATTTCCTGTTTTTGCTTTTTCAGGATTGAAACCAAATCAAGTGAGCTGCAGGAAGCCAGTGCCATAAGCACCATTTCCATCGGACGAACACCCAATCCTTGTCCGCCAATTTCGGCAGAACCATCAATATGTACTTTTACTGTGGATGAAGGTGAAGATGCCTCAAAATGAACTGCATCATTCACTCTTTTTAATTCTACTTTCACGGTTTTAAATATTTCTGTAAAGTTAATGAATATTGACTGATTCGGATATCCCTTCCCGGCATAAAATACTCAGTAAAAAACAAGGCCCCTTTTCATTTAAATGAAAAGGGGCCAGAATTAAAAGAATCAGGAATAATTATTCAGCATTGGATCTGAACATCAGAGCTCCAACGGTAAGATTAGTACGCGGATCGATCAGAATTGCTCCCCCATTCAGTTTATTATCCTGATAAGGATCGAATGCTAAAGGTTCGGCTGTCTTAAGAATAATACGACCAATATCATTCAATTGAAAGGCATCTGCATCAATCTTCTCCAGTGTATTAATATTCACTTTATGAAGTATCTCCTGTACCTTGCATTTACTTACCTTACTGTTATGCTGTACCAGATACATAATAGAAGGATCCAGTGATCGGGTATCCATCCAGCAGAGGTCGGTTTCTATTTGTTGTGAAACCATTGGCAAACTTGAAGAATTCACAATAATATCGCCACGACTGATATCAATATTATCTTTCAGGTGCAATGTAACAGACATTCCGCTATGTGCTTCGTTCTGATCTTTCAGGGAAGTTTCAATTCTGCTGATCTCAGAATGAATTCCGGAGGGCAGGACAGTGATCTTCTCACCAACTTTAAAAGATCCGCTGAGTATACGTCCTGCATAGCCACGGTAATCATGAAGTTCATCTGTTTGAGGCCTGACTACCCATTGAACAGGCATACGTGCCTGAACAGAAAGTTCAGCTTCATTAACCTCAATTGTTTCCAGATGATCAAGCAGGCTTTTACCGTTGAACCATGGCATCCGCTCAGATTCGTTCACTATATTGTCACCTTTCAATGCACTTACAGGAATATAGGTCACTTCTTTAATCTTAAGTTTAGCGGCAATATCAGAGTAGGCATCCTTAATAGTATTGAAAACAGCTTCGCTGTAATCAACCATA
>JBAZHY010000251.1:0-4166 GCA_041652175.1 Pedobacter sp. | reverse complement strand
CTGACCAGTAACCTTTGAAACCATGTGAATCAGATGCGAGTAATACTGAATCTCTTTAAAAGATCGTACTTCCACCCGGTTACAATGTCTGCTAAGATCATTCCTTGCAAGATCTACCAGCATCACATGTTCTGCATTTTCTTTAGGATCTTTTTTCAGATTCTCTGCAAGTTCAGCATCCATCAGGTCATTTCCGGTTCTTTTAAAAGTTCCGGCGATCGGATAAATCGTTGCCTCATTATTTTTAATAGTCAGCTGAGCCTCAGGAGAGGAGCCAAATATTTTAAAATCCCCGTAATCGAAGTAGAAAAGATAAGGCGAAGGGTTTATTGAGCGTAATGAGCGGTAAACATTAAATTCATCCCCAAGAAATGGTTTAGAAAATGCTCTTGAAGGTACAATCTGAAACACATCCCCCCTGAACACATGTTTCTTTACACTCTCAACCAGTTCAATAAATTCAGTATCCGTAAAGTTCGATTTTTCTTCACCATTTAAGCTGAATTTATATTCAGGGAAATTCTTATTCTGAATCAGATACTGAATCTTTTCAAGTCCGTCGGCAGCATTTTTATCCGTTCTGTGTTCAAGCAGGAACAACTCATTTTTAAAGTGATCTATAACAATTATATAACGGTAAATATGGTACTGCATCAACGGAATTTCACGCCCCTCTGCCGGTTTTGAGTGGAACTTAATATCCTCGAAATATTCCACCGTTTCATAGGCAAAATATCCAAACATACCATTGGTTACGAATTTAAAATCCTCTTCGGGTATAGATTCAAATTGCTCTCTGAAATCAGAAACCTGTTGCTTAAGATTCAGATCAGCCAGAGGATACTGCTCCCTTTCACCATCAGGATAATAAGTTTCAAGTTTTTCATTATTCAAAACAATCCCCGCAATCGGATCACAGCAGACATAACTTAAACTGTTCTCCCTGCTGTGATAATCCGAACTCTCCAGCAAAATACTATTGGGGAAAACATCGCGTAAACGCAGATAAATACTTACCGGTGTCGTAGTATCGGCAAGCAGTCTTCTGTGAGAAGTATATAACTTATAATTTTTCATATTCATACTTTAAAATATGTCCGGACAAATTCAGACTTGTTATCAGTCACAAAAAAACCCGACGTTTTGAAGCGTCGGGTTTCATATTATTTAGGTTTTGGTTGATTATAAATTCATTCAAAATACCTGAACCGCGCGCCACTCATTTGAAGTGCACCACCAATTGCCTGTATTTTGTTTATTGTTCATCGATCACAAAAATATAAAGAAATTTGAGATTACAAATTTTTTGAGAATTTGTTTATGACATTCCTAAAAGAGGACGTCCGCTCTGATAGATCGCTACCACAATAACAAGTACAGCCAAACCGTAATACAAGGCAATTGATCTGTGCTTATTAAATGCTTCAGCAGCCTTTTTTGAACGTGAGTGTCCAATTGTAATCAGAATAATCGCAAATAACATCATTACTGAATGCTCCACTGTCCAGTAGCGGGTTATCGTATCTTTCATCGCCTCGCCCATGTTAGAATAATTTACCAGCGGACTGAAAAAGTATAGGATTAATCCCACAAGAAACTGGGTATGGGTAAAGATCATGGCAAATAAATTGATCTTACGATTGCCTTCACTATAAGGTTTCTTCCCAAACAAGCCTATTATTGCCGTTAAAAGGGCAAGAACTAATAAAAGAAGGACTATATAGCGAAGTCCGGAATGCAAGCCTAATAATATATTGTACATATCTTTTTAATTTATACCCAAAGTAAAGAAAAAACCCTCATTAAATACAATCTAATAAAACTCTAACGTGCATCAAGGTAAATTGCCTCAGGGCTTGAGCCAAGATCAGCCTTCACAGAAGGTGCTGTATTCCCGGTATCAGCATACTTAAAGACAAGAATTTTCTTCCCGGCTTTTTCTGAAACATAAATCAAATCCTTATCTGAACGTTCATCCCAGGCAATATCCGTAGGATTTCCCAACAGTGTATTAATTCCCTTAATAGTTTTGGAAGAAACAATGGCGGTACCCGGCGACTTAAATTTCTCCATTGCCCCGCTGATAAAATGAATGGCACCATCCGTATCAAAACCTGCATTGCTTGCTTCTGCAATATCGGTCAGCAGCAGGATATCCCGCTGTGCCGAATAGGTAATACCATGTAAACGTATGGCTCCGCTAAGGACTAATTTCTTCTCAGTATTAATAGTTCCGGCCAAAAGTTCTGATGCATTCTCAAACAACTGAACCTCGGCACGGTTCTGGTCAATAACAATAAAAAGCCGGTTTTCATCCAGAAACATCCCCCGTGGCCTGCCATTCAGTTTTAATTTTTTGGAAGCTATAACTGTACCCTTAAGTTTACTGACCGAATTGTACACATAAACAGCACTGTCAATATCACTTGATACATAGAGCAAATCCCTGCCTCTGTCAAATGCAATATCACGGGCACTTAACAAGGCTTCATCAATAAATGACTCTTTAAGTACCAGACTTCCGTCGGTATTCACCTTAAAAGTCCTGATATTTTTATTCTTTCTGCTTACCTGAAATACAGTACCTGAAAATGGGTCAAATAATATCCCGTTAGCATCTGGTAACTCGGAATTGAATTTATAAGGCTCGGGAAATTTGTTCTCATCCGCCCTGTCAAATATTAATGTATTTACTATTGAGGCATCAGTATCCGCATTTGAAACATACAACCTGGAAATGGTGCTCAGAGGCATAGGCTTATTATCATCCTTAGTGCATGCCAATGGCAGGACTAAAAGAAGCATACAAATCAGCTTCAGAATAAATCTCTCTTTCATAGCGTTTGCCCAAAGTTAAGAGTTGAAACGCATAAATACGCTTCATTTTTAATTTACTGCATTTTCACACGAAGCCAGGAATTGTAATGTAACAAAAATATTATATTTAAAGTCTGTGCCCATACCGAATAACTACTACTTTAGAAATCCTAAAAACCAATTAATGAAACCATCATGATTTTGCCAAAACCCACATGGGATGATTATTAAATCATGATCGCTTCATCACCTTTAAAAAACAAAAAAATAACCAGATGAAAAAAATAATTATGCTGTGCCTGATGGCCTTACAGGCTGTTACTATATCTGCACAACAAACTTATCCGGTCAATGGATCACATGATAAAAGACCGGGATTATATGCCTTTATCAATGCAAATATTGTTGTCAGTGCAGAACAAACAATTACAGATGGCATACTACTTATAAAAAACGATAAAATTGAGGCTGTTGGAAAGAGTCTCAGCATTCCTAAAGGTTATATCAAAATAGATCTGAAAGGAAAATATATCTATCCTTCTTTTGTGGATGCTTTTACCACTTACGGACTTCCTTCAGGACCACCACAGCGCCCGGGCGGAGGTTTTGGCCGGACACAGTTGTTCATCTCAACCAAAGCAGGGGCTTATTCATGGAATGAGGCTATAAGACCGGAAACTGCGGTTAAATCAATGTTTGCCATTGATTCCAAAAAAGCCGAAGAATATAAAAAGCTCGGATTCGGTACTGTTCAGACTATTAGCCGGGATGGTATTGCCAGAGGTGTATCCATTGTAAGCACGCTGAATAACAGTGATGAAACCGCTGTAATATTAAAGGATCAGGCGGCAGCCCATTACTCATTCAGCAAAGGAAGCTCTGCCAATAGCTATCCCACATCACTGATGGGTTCAATTGCCTTATTACGCCAGACCTACCTGGATGCAGCCTGGTATAAAAATCAAAAAAGTGAATACAATATCTCCCTGGATGAATTCAATAAATCTCAGTCGCTCACTCAGATCTTTGAGGCCGGTGACGCCCTCAGTATACTCAGGGCAGACAAAATAGGGGATGAGTTCGGGAAACAGTATATTTTTAAAACTGACGGAAAAGAATACCAGCGGATTGATGAAGCCAAAGCCACCGGCGGAAGTTTCATTATTCCCCTGAACTTCCCAAAACCTTTTGATATTGAAGACCCGGCGGATGCCAGAAATATCAGTTATACCCAAATGAAAGATTGGGAGATGGCACCGTCAAATCCATCTGCACTGGAAAAGGCGGGAATTAAATTTGCAATTACCGGTTTCGGACTTGAAACTAACCCCAAAGATTTCTGGAATAAT
>JBAZHY010000250.1:2121-4172 GCA_041652175.1 Pedobacter sp. | reverse complement strand
AAACTCCCATGGAGTTTCTGTACAAAAAGCAAGAAGCCTCAATCAACAAGAATAACATGGATAGCTCTCAAAGTGCTCCTGATGGTCAAATGCTTTATACCCAAAACTGTGCAAGTTGTCATCAGGGTAACGGCGAAGGTTTAAAAGGAGCGTTCCCTGCATTGAAGGGCAGTCCGATAGTTCTGGGTGATGACCTTGAGCTGTTTGTGAACATCATCATGAAGGGATATGATGCCAGAGCAGAGTATGCCGTAATGAATGCCGTGGGAACAGACAATAATTTAACCGCTGAAGAAGTAAGCGCCATTATTAATCATGAAAAAACCAGCTGGGGCAATAATGCCAAAAAGGTTAGCAGTGATGAGGTTAAGAAAATAATGGATTTCATTAAATAATAGTAAGAACCAACAGATGAAAACTAAAGTATTCCTCACTCTGATCTTTATCATGTTATTACAAACCGTACTGGCCTGTCCGGTTTGTGAAAAACAACAGCCCAAAATCACTCAGGGTTTAACTCATGGATCTGGCCCACAAAGTAACTGGGATTGGTTAATTATAGCCGTTATTACTGCAATAACACTATTGACATTTTTATTCTCACTAAAATACCTACTCAAACCCGGTGAGAAAAATTCAGATCATATAAAACAATCAATCTTAAGCAATTAATAAGATGAAAGAGGATAAAAGTAAAATAACCCTGTTTATTGATAATGATCTGCAACCTGTTGCAGAATTAGAAGTACCTGTACAATTTGAGCTGGATACACGAAAATTAACAGATGGTGAACATATTTTAAAGTTGGTTAGCAAGTCGCCGACAGGCAGAGAGGGGATTAAAAAAATAAAATTCATTGTAAGAAACGGCCCTGCAATCGCAGTAGAGGGAATCTCAGAAAATACAATTGTTGATGGCATTGTGCCTTTAATGATTAATGCCTACGATAAGGGAAACCAAAAGAAATTCATCATTGAAGGAAGTGAAACACCCCATAGTGTGCCAAGTTGGCTATGGATTATATTAATTGTGTTTTTTGGTTGGGCTGCTTATTACCTGGTGACAAATTTTAATCTGTAAACCGGTATTAAATTTCACAAAACAGAATGATTGGCAATTGGATTAAATTATAAATGATTCATTAACCAAAATTGATTCAAGCGACAAACCTGAATAATCTCAGCAGAGTCTAATCTCTCCACAAATAAGGAAACAGTAATAATGAAGTTGTTACTACAATCACATTAATGGCCAGCAAGACTCCAATCTCGTCATAAGATACCGATCTGTCTAAACCGTCCATGGCATTTTTTGAAAGTTTGATTAAAACTACAAGTAGAGGAATAATTACAGGAAAGCTCAGGATTGCCATTAAGGCTCCACCATTACTCGCTTTGGAAGCAATCCCGGATATCATTGTAAATACCGAGGCAAAACTAATACTACCCAGTAAAACAGATAGTAAATAAAAAACAGGATCTCCCAAAGGGTTTTTAAATACCAAAGTATAAAATCCTAATGCTATAATTGACAACAACAGCATCAGGAGGATATTATAGATAATCTTTGAAATGATTATAGCCTGCGGACCGGTTATGGTATAGTAATAAAGCTGTCTGCCTCTGCTTTCCTGAATAAAACTTTTGGTGATTGCATTTACTGATGCAAAGAGCATAATGATCCAGAAAAGGGCGTTCCATGTTGGGGCGCTGCTGATTTCACGGAAAGCCAAGTAACATACAAAAACAGTAGAAACCACATACAGAAGAATGCCATTAAATGCATACTTAGAACGCCATTCAAGCATAATTTCTTTGCGGATCAGGAATTTTATCTGGCTGAATAAATCCATCTAGCAAATATAAACTTTGCATTTCTTTTCAACACTGATTATTCTGTGTAATTTGTATTTTATTTCAGCATGTATATTTCAACACTTAACAGCCCTATCGGAAAAATACAAATTTCGGCTAACGATCGGGAAGTTTATGCAATTTTCTTCACCGAACAGATCCAGGAGGATAATCCGAATGATATCACAGCACTGGCA
>JBAZHY010000250.1:0-2111 GCA_041652175.1 Pedobacter sp. | reverse complement strand
CTTAGCTATTCGAGCGATCGCTTCTGCTAATGGTCGGAACAATCTCATCATCGCCATCCCCTGCCATCGTGTAATTGGCAGCAATGGCGATCTGGTTGGCTTCTCTGCCGGATTATGGCGTAAAAAATGGCTATTGGAGCATGAAGCAGTAATTCGTTCTATCGGGCAAACCTGTCTGAATTTTTAATATGGGAATGAGTCCTTATCTCGATATAATACTCAGATGCATTGGAGTGTATCTGTTTATGGTAGTTGCAATCAGAGTTTTTGGCAAAAAAGAATTATCCCAGCTTTCAACTACTGATTTAGTTTTTCTGGTTCTGATCAGCAATTCTGTTCAGAATGCGATGGTCGGGCCTAATGTCAGTTTAGCAGGAGGAATTATTGCTGCCAGCGTATTGTTCTCATTAAACTATATGTTGAAGATATTAATGTATCGTTCAGACAAAGTAAAAGAACTGATTGAGGGTAAGCCGGTAATCCTGGTTTCAGACGGCAAGATAGATATTACCAATCTGCACAATGAAAATATAAGCCTTGATGAACTTGAAGAGGCAATCAGGGAACATGGTATTGAATCTTATAAAGAAGTGCGTCTGGCTATTCTAGAAGTAGATGGAAACATTAGCGTGATCTCCGAAGAGTCGAATACTTTGAGACAATCGCGATACAAACACCGAAAAAAGCAGAAAAATTTAATCAACAATTAGGGATTACCCTGATCAGGAATAGAAAAGACCGCATGGCTTACAGCCTTTTCCATTATTAGTTTAGCGGTCATTATTTAACTCTTGGAGCCAACTCTACATGATAACGGACAAGATCATCTATAGGTGAACGAATGATCTTTCCAACTTTCATACCATATTCAACTGCAGTTTCCTCCAGGACATTTCTAAAGTTATAACCTACAGAGCCAATACAATTAAAGGTATAATTTTGATAATTTGGATAATGACTTACCAGATTTTTGAAAAAATCAACAAATGAGGTCTTTACCAGATCTCTGGAGTATTCGGCATGTACGTTATTATCATAAACAAATTTGGCGAAACTGGCGCAAAAACGGTTTGCCAATGGTTTGGTATAAACGTTGTCAGTTACTTCATCAGGAGTCAGTTTATAAGTTTCCCAGAAACGCTCTCTGACTACTTCAGGCATGTATCCCCTTAAATAATCAGTTAACAATTTTTTTCCAATATGACATCCACTGCCTTCATCTCCAAGAATATAAGCTGCAGAATCAATATTTAATGAAATATCTTTCCCATTGTAAAGACCGGTATTTGTTCCTGTTCCCAAAATAGCAGCAAAACCACTATCCAAACCAAGGAGGGCACGACCTGCAGCCAGGAGGTCATGTCCGACATAAATGCTGGCCTCCTTAAAAACAACAGACATCGCATCTTCAACAATCTTTACTTTATCTTCTGTAGAACAACCGGCACCATAGTAATTCACCTCATGGATCTCTTCAAGATCAAGATCAGAGGGTAAACCCTTCTTTAATGAATCAATAATATATTCAGTACTTACAAAATATGGATTGTAACCTTCTGTATTAAAGTAGATTTTTTGACCAGATTTATTCAATAAACACCAATTGGTCTTGGTAGACCCTCCGTCTGCAATAATGATCATAGTTTTATAAATATTTTTAAAAAGCTAAATGTATGAATTTATACTTATTGTCTGTTAACCGACAATTTGAAATTTAACATTAAATATGTCATTGTTTAATATGGCTGAAAAATTGAAAATTTATAAGAAACCAAACAACCTGATTAAATAGCTCTTCATAATCTTTGACATTACCACAAAAATTACTGAATTTTATTAAATGGGTATCATCATTATCATTTAACCCAGGATGTGCCCTGTCATTTTTCTACGAAAAATCAGTAATTGGTATAATCATTGAGGTCTGGGTAATCAATATCCTTTCGGGAGAGATCACTCAATATATCATCTTCAATTATGGACAAGCATACGTATCAAACAGGTATAATAGGGAATTGCGCCTTCCTGGCACATGTGAATAAGAACACCAACATAGATTGGCTATGCTGGCCAAGATTTGACAGTTCATTTGTGTTCGGCGGCATTCTAGA
>JBAZHY010000249.1:0-4188 GCA_041652175.1 Pedobacter sp. | reverse complement strand
TTTGCAGGAGCTTGATGAAGAAGATGCTTCCAATATTCGTTCTCTTTTAAAATACGAAGAAGATACAGCTGGTGGGTTAATGAACACCCAGGTTATCCGTATCAATGAGTTTTTGTTTAAAAAAGATGCTTTGGATCAAATAATCCGTCAATCGGAAGAGATGGAGGAATTCTATACCATTAATGTAATAAATGACCACAATATTTTAAAAGGTATTGTCTCACTGAAAGATATTATTAAGTCCAAAAATAATGTACGTATTCTGGATCTGATCAAATCAGATTTTGTATATGTTAAAGCAGACACAGACCAGGAGGAAGTTGCAAAATTGATCTCTCAGTATAATCTTACCAGTATTCCGGTCGTTGATGACCATATGCATCTTCTGGGCCGTATCACTTTTGATGATGTAATAGATGTCATGCAGGAGGAAAATACCGAGGATATCCTGAAAATATCCGGGGTGTCTGAAGATGAGGAATTAGCCGGTAACTGGATGGAGGCTGTTAAAAGTCGATTACCCTGGCTGGTTCTTAATTTAGGTACAGCATTTTTAGCTGCTTCCATCATTCGATATTTCGACAACACTATTGCCCGCATGGGATTACTGGCCGGATATATGGTTATTATCGCAGGCATGGGAGGAAATGCAGCGACACAGGCACTTGCTGTAACTGTAAGACGTATTTCACTCAACGATCTGACAGATAATCAGGCCTATCGTACTGTTTAAAAAGAGTTTACTGTTGGTTTGATTAATGGTGCCGTAGTGGGATGTATCGTTTTTCTGTTTGCCTTATTTTATGATCATAATCCTTTACTGGGCCTTGTTATTTTTATTGCCATGACCGGGAATTTGATTATTGCCGGTATTTCAGGTTCAGCGATACCTCTTTTGCTTAAAAGAGTGGGAATCGATCCGGCGATAGCTTCTTCCATTATCATTACTACATTTACTGATGTGTTCGGGTTTCTTTTATTATTAGGACTAGCCAGCAGCCTGATTTTATAATTTTTTTGTCTTCCGACTCTTTCCTTTTGAGGTAAGCGATATTATTATAAATTTGCCTAAATCCTATTAGGGGATTTATTCATATGACTGAGATCAGAAATAACTGGACCAAAGAAGAAATTGCAGAAATATATAATAGTCCTCTGCTTGATTTAATCTACAGAGCAGCAACAATACACAGAGAGAATAAGGACTATTCAGAGGTCCAGATCAGCAGTCTTTTATCTATAAAGACAGGTGGATGCCCTGAAGATTGTGCTTATTGTCCGCAAGCAGCCCGTTACCACACAGATCTTGAAGTTCAGGCTTTAATGTCGGTTGAACAGGTTACTGATGCAGCTCAAAAAGCTAGAGCTGCAGGTGCATCTCGTTTATGTATGGGTGCTGCCTGGCGTGAAGTCAGGGATAATAAAGACTTTGATCGGGTTATTGATATGGTAAAGTCTGTTAATTCCCTGGATATGGAGGTATGTTGCACTTTGGGGATGTTAACGGAATCGCAGGCTCAGAGACTGGCTGATGCCGGTTTGTATGCCTATAATCATAATCTCGATACCTCAGAGGAGGATTATAAACGGATTATCACTACCCGCAGCTACGATGATCGTTTAAAAACAATTGATAATGCCCGAAAAGCCAAATTAACAGTATGTAGTGGTGGAATTATTGGATTAGGGGAAACAGTTGAAGATAGAATTGCGATGCTGAAAACATTGTCAAATATGTCAAAACATCCTGAGTCGGTTCCTGTAAATGCACTTGTTCCTGTTAAAGGTACCCCATTAGCTGATCAGCCCCGGGTTTCGGTATGGGAAATGGTCAGAATGATTGCTACAGCCAGAATAATTATGCCTAAAACAGTGGTGCGTTTATCTGCAGGCAGGACGGAGATGAGCCTTTCAGATCAGGCTCTTTGTTTTATGGCAGGTGCCAATTCAATTTTTGCAGGTGACAAACTTTTGACTACGCCAAATCCTGCATTTAATGAGGATATGCATATGTTCGAAATCCTGGGACTAAAACCCCGTGAAGCATTTAAGAATGGTCGCCCGGAAATACGAACCGAAATTTCAGCAGAGGTATAATCTGCCTTATGAAACCCGGAATCAAGATTATTTATATTTATGATGCCTTTTGCGGTTGGTGCTATGGCTTTAGTCGTGTAATTAAGGAATGTTACGAAAATCATAAGAATGATTTTGATTTCGAGGTAATAAGTGGTGGTATGATGATTGGCGATAAAGTGGGTTCTGTTAACCAGGTTGCACCTTTTATTAAAACTACTTATCATACAATAGAGGAAACAACAGGGATTAAATTCGGCGAGGCATATTTAAGGCATCTTGAAGAAGGAACAATGATTCTGAATTCTGAAATACCCTCAATTGCCCTTTCTGTATTTAAATCCTTAAAACCTGATTCATCCATTCCATTTATACATGATCTTCAGCAATCCATTTATTTTGAGGGAAAGGATCCTAACAATCTTAGTTTATATCGTTACCTGGCTGTCAATTTCGGAATTGATCCTGACGATTTTGAAAAGAAAATGACAGAAGATGAATTTAGAGAGGCAGCATATTATGATTTTGCACTCGCTAAACAACTTAAAGTGGAATCCTTTCCGGCAGTTTTGATGCAGGTCAGTGATGTCTCTTTCTATCTGATAGCTAAAGGTTACACTGATCAGGATACCCTTGAACTAAGAATCAACAATGTATTAAAGGAATCAGCAGATTAAATTTTATTTAGTTTCTGTATATCCTGAATCAATTTATTTACCAGCTCCAACTGTTCATAAAGTAGTTTCGAATCATTAGATCGGTTGGGAACAATGGCTATCTCAGAGATATTGATTTCGGCTTCCTTAAAATCGGTTACTCCCATGTTTCTGATCAGTTCTGATAGAGAATATAAAGATTTTCGAATCATTTTAATATGTGAGATATCTGCAATTGCCGATTCATATTGATTCAAATTCATGATCAGAGTGGCCGTATATGAAGAAATCATATGATTTAGGACCACGAATTTGTGGATATCCTTAATGTTTTGCTGTTTGCTTTTAGGCTCCGATAGCATACGCTGAAAAGCACTTCCCAAATTGGCTGAACTTACATATACATCTTTTCTTACAAGTTTAAAAGCCGTTATATCGGTTGTTTTACCACTTAATTTTTGTGCTACCTGGTACAAATAATTATAATTAGCAACCAGTACATCTTTCATGATGTCTCTTAATTGATAATATTCCCAGTTTGGTAGTATGATAAAACTTGAGATCAGTGCAACGAACGATCCGATGAATGTATCTAAAACTCTTTCCTTAACAATATTGATATTATTTGCACCAAGGATGCTGAATAGAATCAGGATATATGGTGTCATGAATAAGACACTTATGATATAGTTTAGTCTCTGAAAACTATAGGTTCCAACCATAAAAACCATAAGTAATATAAATCGCGTAGTTTGATCTTTTACTAAATATAAAATTAAAGCCCCTAGTAATCCGCCAATTACTGTTCCGATAACCCTTTCTATATTCCTTTGTTTAGTAAGACTGTAAGCAGGTTTTAAAATAACAAGGATAGTTAACAGAATCCAGTAACTATGATATCCTACAGGAAAGAGTTTGGAAATAAGAAAACCGGCAAAACACATCAGTGCGACCCTTACAGAATGCCTGAAAACAGAAGATTTAGGCGATAAATTTTCCTTTATTATTTTAAAATCGTACTCCTGATGAGAAACAAATTTACTGTAATCCACCTCATTTAAACCATTAATCTGTTTTTGATTGAAATAAGCGTAAATTTTTTCAACTCTGTTCAGCATATTTCTGACATTGATCAGAATTTTTTTCAAAACAAGTACATTCAATCCCGATTCTTCAGTTCTATCAATACTTATTTTTATTTTTTCAAGTTCAGGTTTGAAATCATACAAAGGCCGGGGTTTCTCGTTACTTATGATGTAATAGCTTAGATTTTCAAGTTCATCAGCCATTTTGATAATAATCTTGTTAAACTCATGTAATGAATCTGTCTTTCCGAAATTGTTACGGATAGCCTGATAATCATAATGGGTTGCCATAGTTTGTTCAAAGAGATCGACAATATCAACAAATACTACAATAAGCAGACGTCCAACAGGTGTTGACTCCTTAATCATTT
>JBAZHY010000248.1:0-4202 GCA_041652175.1 Pedobacter sp. | reverse complement strand
TTGAGAAAACGACCAATTATGTCATCTCCAACTACAAATACTGAAAGTTTTCACCGGTCTGCAAAAAAAGATCAGTTTGAAGCTCCTGATTATTACCTTCTGGATGAATTATTAAGTGAAGAACATAAACTTGTACGCGATAGTGTACGGGCCTGGGTAAAAAAAGAGCTCAGCCCGATTATTGAAGACTGTGCCCAAAAAGCACAGTTCCCTTATCATCTAATCCCCGGATTGGCTGAGATCGGTGCCTTCGGACCAACTATACCCGCGAAATATGGTGGTGCGGGGCTCGACTATATTTCTTATGGTCTGATTATGCAGGAAATTGAACGCGGAGATTCCGGAATACGCTCAGCTGCATCAGTGCAGGGTTCTCTGGTTATGTATCCGATTTATGCATACGGATCGGAGGAACAAAAATCACATTATCTGCCAAAACTGGCTTCCGGCGAATACATGGGTTGTTTTGGCTTAACTGAACCAAACCACGGTTCAGATCCCGGAAGTATGATGACCAATATCAGGGATATGGGGGATTATTTTCTGCTTAACGGATCAAAAATGTGGATTTCGAATGCTCCTTTTGCAGATATTGCCATTGTTTGGGCAAAAGATGAAGAAGGAATTATAAGGGGACTTATTCTTGAAAAAAATATGGAAGGATACAGTGCTCCCGAAATTCATAATAAATGGAGCCTGAGAGCATCAGCTACCGGTGAGCTTGTATTCAATAATGTAAAAGTACCAAAAGCTAATATATTACCCGGCGTAAAGGGAATAAAAGGACCATTGGGTTGCTTGAATCAGGCCCGTTATGGAATTGCCTGGGGGGCTTTAGGTGCCGCAATGGATTGTTATGATACTGCACTTCGTTATTCTAAGGAACGCATGCAGTTTGGCCGTCCTATTGCCGGATTTCAATTGCAACAAAAAAAGCTTGCCGAAATGCTTACAGAGATAACCAAAGGACAGTTACTTGTCTGGAGGCTAGGAGTACTGAAAAATGAAAATCGGGCAAGCCCGGCTCAAATATCCATGGCCAAAAGAAACAGCGTAGAA
The DNA here is from genome assembly GCA_041652175.1 of Pedobacter sp. GTDB lineage: Bacteria > Bacteroidota > Bacteroidia > Sphingobacteriales > Sphingobacteriaceae > Daejeonella. Next base: position 3,143 of record JBAZHY010000248.1, on the reverse strand, counting down.
ACCGCTCTTCATGTGGCCAGAGAAGCCCGTCAAATACTTGGAGGGATGGGTATTACCGGTGAGTTTCCAATCATGCGTCATATGATGAATCTGGAATCAGTAGTCACTTATGAGGGCACACATGACATTCATTTACTGATCACCGGACACGACATTACAGGATTGAATGCATTTGCCTGATAAGGCCTTATTTATATATCCAGTCCAGACTTAATCGTCGGATGTATGAACTAGACAGGCCGGCCCCAACACCGTATCCTAATAATACATTCTTATTGTTGAAGTAAATCGCGGTATAGCAAAACATCCCTTTAGGATCTGTTTCTATATTTTTAACCTTACTCCAGCTCTGTCCTTCATCAGACGAAATGGCTATTGTCAGCGGACTTCTTTGTCCGCTAAAATAACCCGGTCCTTTCACTCCGTTATTATTCCAGACCAGGAGTAAATCACCTGTTTTGGGGATTCTTTTAATGGAAGCAGGTGAAATCGGAGACCCGATACCTGAAGGTTCCGCATAAGACCAGGTTAATCCGTTATCCGATGAATAAGACCGGTACTGTTCACCACCACTTGCCCTGATCAGCATCATAATTCTACCATCCTTCAACTCAATTACGCCGGGTTCCTGAGTAATAATACTATCCGGAGATGGAATCGCCTCCCCTCTTTTCCAGCTGATACCCTGATCATCGGAATAGTAACATCTTAAAATACCTTTGTTACTCCATTTTGTTTCTGCTGTTTTATGAAGGGAAACCGGCACGAGCAATCGTCCGTTTTTCAATTGAATCACCCTGTCATTATTCACAACAAAATATCCCTTGATATCCTGAATGATACCTGCAGCTTTAGTCCATGTTTTACCCTCATCCCCGGAAATCCTGATCTGAGGCATACAGTCATTCAGGGAATTCTTTCTTAAATAAATCAAGGCGATATTCCCGTTCTTTAAACGTAAAAGGGAAGATGACATCACATTCATATCCCCTTCCTTGTCAACAATAATCTGATCATCCCGGGTCCATGTCTTTCCTTTATCTTTTGAGTAACGGCCGACTAATTGGGCAGGGGCATGATCGCTTCCATTACTCCCACGAAAACGGCTGTAAACATATAATATACTACCATCTTTTAATCCAATGAATGCACCTTCGCTGTTTCTGGGATTTTCAGGCCCCGGATTAATGACATGAACCAGCTCATTTCCCGGATCAATACTTTGTGAAAAAGCATGGGAAATATTAAAAAGCATCATGAAGAACAAAGCAATCAGTATTCCTGAGTTATTAAATTGACGATTAATAAAAGACATAAATTCAAATTATATGAGCAAAAGATAAATTTAATCTAAATACAACAAAAAAGGGAGTCTAAAAATCAGACTCCCTTTTTTATAAAGAATTATTCAACATTCACTCTGAATAAACAGATTGGACTCTCTCCCGAAGGTTATATCCTGAAGCCATTACCTCTCCGTAAGCACCGGCCGTTCTGATTGCTATTAAATCACCTCTTTTAGAATCTGGGAGTTCAATCTCTTTACCAAAACAATCTGTACTCTCACAAATCGGTCCGACAACATCATATTTTACTGTCTGATCCGAAACCGAACTGATATTCTCAATCTTATGATAGGCCTGATATAAAGCAGGACGCATTAACTCTGTCATTCCGGCATCCAGAATCAGAAAGTTCTTTTTCAGACCGTTTTTTACATAGAGGATCCTGCTAATCAGACTTCCGCATTGCGCTACCAGGGCCCTTCCTAATTCAAAATGCACTTCCTGCCCCGGACGGCGTTCGAGAAATTTATCAAAGATGCTGAAATAGGCTTCGAAATCAGTAATCGAATGCTCATCAGGGTTTTGATAATCAACACCAAGTCCGCCTCCCACATTTAAAATCTGAAGATCAAAACCATGATCTTCAAACCAGGCACTTAATTCATTTACCCTGATACAAAGGCTTCTGAAAACCTCCAGATTGGTAATCTGCGACCCGACATGAAAGTGGATTCCTATCAGCTTAAGATGATTACACTTCTTCAATTCCTCAACACAGGAATTCAATTCCCATTGATTAATGCCAAATTTATTTTCCTCGAGTCCGGTAGTAATGTACTTATGAGTATGTGCATCAACGTTCGGATTAATACGGATAGCTACCCTGGCAATTTTTCCAAGTCTGGCGGCAAGGTCATTGATGATACCTAATTCCTGAACAGATTCAACATTAAAACAGAAAATATCATGATTAAGAGCCTCAATAATTTCTTTATCAGATTTCCCGACTCCTGCAAAAACTACCTTTTCCGGTTCAAAACCAATTTCAATGGCCTTTTTCACCTCGTTTCCACTTACACAATCAGCACCAAAACCCATCTTTCTTACAGCTTTCAGCACCTCTTCGTTAAAATTTGCTTTCAGTGCATAATGTACATGAAAGCCATATTGATCTGATGCCCTTCTGCATAAGCTTAGAGTCTCATTCAATAGATTCAGATCATAATAGTAAAAAGGTGTTTCAATATTTTGAAAACCTGCAATTGTGTTTTTGCTAAACATATATTTTTAAATATCCGCCTCAGCGGACCGATGCATTATTCAAATAAACGGTGATGCAATGAACGGAGTGCTTCCACTTTGTTACTGTCGCCAAGAAGAAGTGAAATATTATAGTTACTGCCGCCGTAAGAAATCATACGTAAGGGAATATGCTTCAGGGCTTCGAGTACACGTGCAGCAAAACCATGCTTATCGGCTCCGAAATCTCCAACTACACAAACAATAGTTTGTTCATGATCAACCACAACAGTGCCAAAACTATTTAGTTCATTAATAATTTCGTCAAGATTACGGGTATCATCGATAGTCACCGATACTGCTACCTCAGAGGTAGTGATCATATCTATCGGAGTTTTATAACGCTCAAACACCTCAAAAACCCTTCTTAAGAATCCATAGGCCAGCAACATTCTGCTGGACTGTATTCTGATTGCTGTAATACCATCTTTAGCGGCAATCGATTTGATCTTACCTCGCTCACTTTCATTGGTAATCAGTGTTCCCGGAGCGGTCGGTTCCATAGTATTCAGTAAACGAACAGGAACCTTGTACTTTTGAGCCGGAAAAACACTCTGA
>JBAZHY010000247.1:0-4229 GCA_041652175.1 Pedobacter sp. | reverse complement strand
AAGCTATCAGAAAGCAATGGTATTCCTATCTGGATCATATTATCAATAAAGTAAAAGGGATTAAAAGTGTTGAAACCATGGTTCATGTTCCCTCAACACAATCCGGATTATCAAATGTTTCACCCGAGGTGGTAATAACCTGGGATGCTGATGTGTTAAACATTACAGGTGCAGAAATGGCCGATGAGCTTGCCAGAACTAAACCTAGAATTGCCGTTGCAAGTGGAGGCGGTCGCGGACGGGATGCAAGTATAAACGGGATTGCAGTTACAACTATCGGAATGCAGGCCGGAGAGGAAAAGATTGCTGCAGATAAAATTTACTCCATCCTCACTGCAAAGAGAGTATCAAGAGTTAAGGAATTAAAAGCTCCTTCAGGAAATATTGCCGGGACCTGGGATGTGGATGTGAAATTTTACAGCAGTCAGGGTAAGCATAAGCTATTTATTGAGCAGGATGGAAACTGGATTAAGGGTTCGCATCAGAGTGGTTTTGCCGTAAATGATATGAGCGGAACCATTGAGGGAAATGAGGTTAAACTTCAGAGCTCTATCCGGTTGATCGGTGATTCTGTGATTTATACTTTTACCGGAACCTTATCAGGAGATCAACTCACCGGTGAAATATTTATGGGTGAATACCGCAGTGCTAAATTTACAGCCAGGCGAAATACCGCAGCGGCACCGAAGAAAAAAATATTCGTGCCTTCAGGAGCCCCACTTGCCAGTTAATTCAAAAGTCATTAATTTAAGAGAGTACCATTTAAATAATTTATAATGAAAAAAAATATAATCAGAAAGATTTCGGGACTGTTATTTACTGCATGTTTAATGTCACTATCAGCTGTTCAGGCTCAGGAAATTGATTTGTTGCTAAAAGGTGGGCACGTGATTGATCCGAAGAATAAAATCGATGCTAAAATGGATATCGCGATTAAGGATGGGAAAATATTCCGTGTTGCAGCAGATATCCCTGCTTCGGATGCCAAAAAGACAGTTGATGTAAAGGGCTTATATGTGTCTCCGGGGTTTATTGATTTGCATGTACACGTTTTTGCCGGTACTGAAGATCCCGGCTTTACTGGATTTGGAATCACCAATGGATTGGGTAGTGTGGTACCCGATGATTTTACTTTCCGCTCTGGTGTAACCACAGTGGTGGATGCAGGATCCTCAGGCTGGAGGGATTTTCACACTTTTAAAAAGAGCATCATTGATAATTCGCAAACCCGCGTTCTGGCATTCATAAGCATTGCAGGCCATGGTATGCTGGGTACGGTTCATGCACAGGACACAACTGATATGAATCCGGTAGCTACTGCATTTGTAATGAATGAATATCCGGAAACTATTGTGGGTATAAAGGCTCATCATTATCGGGGACATGATTTTACCCCTGTTGACCGTGCAATTGCTGCTGGTAATATTACCAATAAACCAATTATCGTAGACTTTGGTTCAAGTACTCCTAAACTATCTATTAAAGACCTGTTTTTGAAACATTTCAGACCCGGTGATATTTTCACTCATACTTATTCAGGTTCAGATATGTCTGAGAAAAACCCGGGTGGCCGTGAGTCTGTTGTTGATGGAAATAATAAAGTAAAACCTTTTGTATTTGAAGCTCAGAAACAGGGTCGAATTTTTGATGTAGGTCATGGTGGTGGTGCATTTGTTTGGAGCACGGCAATCAACAGCATCAAGCAGGGCTTTCTTCCAAATACAATCAGTACTGACCTTTACAGAAACAGCAGGAATGCAGGGATGAAGGATATGGCTAATGTGATGTCTAAATTTCTGAATATGGGGCTATCTGTTCAGGATGTGATTCTTCGTTCAACATGGAATCCTGCCAATGTAATAAAACATACCGAACTCGGACATTTAAGTGTTGGTGCAGAAGCGGATGTTACTGTATTCAATGTCAGAGAAGGTAAATTTGGTTATATGGATGCCAGGGGGTCAGTCCTGAATGGTACCAAAAAACTTGAAGCTGAACTGACTCTGAGGGCAGGTAAAGTAGCCTGGGATCTGAATGGACTTACGGGTCCGCAATGGGATGCTGTAAAGTGATCCTTTTCAGTAAATACTGACGAATAAACCCCCATAAATTAATTACTATGGAAAAGATGTTGAATTACAAAAGGGTATTGCCATTAGTTTATGCAATTCCTTTACTGATCGGATTAACACTCATTGTTTGCTCCATTCAAGCCGGAGCTCAGGAGGTCGAAATTTTACTTAAAGGAGGTCGGCTGATTGATCCAAAGAATAAAATTGATGCAAAAATGGATCTGGCTATTGCAGGTGGCAAAGTTGTTCGTGTTGCCGCTGATATCCCTGCATCCGGAGCCAAAAAAGTAATTGATGTTACGGGATTAATTGTATCTCCGGGATTGATCAATATGCATACACATGTTTATGCGGGAAGTAATGTTGGCTTTACCGATGGCACTTCCAGCCAGTTGCCTGATGCTTTTGCACCCCGTGCGGGCATTACTACTGTAGTTGATGCCGGTACATCAGGATGGCGGACGTTTCCTGATTTTAAATCAAAGATTATTGATAAATCGGTAACCCGTGTACTTGCATTCCTGAGTATTGCTGCAGGAGGTTATTCTGTAGATAAAGCTCAGGAAAATATCGAGGAAATGAATGTTCAGAAAACTGTGGAAACTATAAAGAATAATCCCGATATACTGGTTGGGGTTCGAATCGGGCGGTATGATGGAAAAGAATGGATACCCTTTGAACGGGCATCTGAAGCAGCTAAAATTGTAAATAAACCATTATTTGTGGAATGCCATCTCCCGGAGTATTCTTTGGAAGATCAGCTGAAGCATATGCGTGCCGGCGATATTATTACTCATGCCTTTGAGAATGTTTCGGAGCGGATGACAGTTGTTGATGAGCAGGGTAAAGTAAGGCCTTTTGTACTCGCTGCTCAAAAAAGGGGGGTATTGTTTGATGTTGGTCATGGTGGTGGTGGTTTCTGGTTTAATCAGGCGGTTCCGGCTTTTAAACAGGGACTCTGGCCAAATTCTTTTGGTACTGATGAGCATAGAACGAGTATGAATTCCGGAATGAAAACGATGCTGAATGTCATGTCTAAATATCTGAATATGGGAATGAGTATTCCGGATATTATTGATCGTGGCAGCTGGAAGGCAGCACAATCTATCAAGCGTGAGGATCTTGGGAATCTTTCTGTGGGTTCTGTTGCAGATATCGCTGTCTTAAGTATTGTAAAAGGCAAATTTGGTTTTGTTGATTCAGGAAATAATAAGATTGACGGGGATAGAAAGTTTGAGACTGAACTGACTGTAAGAGGAGGGAGAATAATATGGGATTTGAACGGACTATCGGCAAATGCCTATTCTAAATAATTAATTGTAAGAATTTTAACCTATTGATATGAAACGTAGAAATGTAATTAAAGGGATAGCGATGTTACCTCTTGCAGGAGCTGTACTAAACAAAGAAGCGCTTGCCGCAGCCCCCATTGCTGCTTCTTCAGCAGCAGAATCTGTAACAACAGCGGCTTCCTTTATGGCAGAGACCAATATTTTCAGAAGAATTGGAGTAGAGCCTGTAATTAACTGTATGGGTACTTATACTATAATTGGAGGGTCAATTGAGCGACAGGCAGTTCGTGAAGCAATGGAAGCTGCAGCACATAACTTTGTGCAGTATGATGAACTTGCAGATGGTATCGGTCAAAGACTGGCTGATCTGACCGGTGCTGAATGGGGAATTGTTACTGCCGGATGTGCAGGTGGGTTGAAGCATATCACTGCGGCATGTGTTACCGGAGGAAACCCTGAAAAGCTGATTCGCATTCCGGATCTGACAGGTTTTGATAAGTCTGAGGTTATCATTCCGAGATATTCACGCAATGCCTACGATCATGCTATCCGGAATATTGGTGTAAAGATTGTTCATGTTACCACTCCTGAAGAACTTGAAAAGGCAATTAACCCTAAAACTGCAATGATTTATCTTACAGCCGGAGCTCAGTCTGAAACGGGACAGCCTCTTTCGCTTGAAGCTATTTCTGCGATTGCTAAACCTAAGAACGTTCCTGTGTTAATTGATGTGGCTGCTCAGAATCTGACCATTCCTCCTGTTCATTTAAAGAGGGGTGCAGATGTAGTGGCTTATAGTGGAGGAAAGGCTATCTGTGGTCCGCAGTGCGCCGGCTTAATGCTTGGCAATAAATCTATTTTGATG
>JBAZHY010000246.1:0-4242 GCA_041652175.1 Pedobacter sp. | reverse complement strand
GATAACTCAATTGACGAGGCTCTTGCGGGTTATTGTACGGACATTTTTGTAACTATACATAAGGGTAACTCAATCAGTGTTTCAGATAATGGTAGAGGAATTCCAACTGCCATGCACACTAAAGAGAAGAAGTCGGCTCTTGAAGTTGTAATGACCGTTCTTCATGCGGGTGGTAAATTTGATAAGGATACTTATAAGGTATCCGGAGGATTGCATGGTGTGGGTGTGAGTTGTGTAAACGCACTTTCGAACCATCTTAAAGTGCTGGTTCAACGGGAGGGAAAGATCTTTACCCAGGAATATGAGTGTGGAAAGCCATTATTTGATGTTAAAGTCATTGGAGAAAGCAGCACTACAGGTACCACGGTTACTTTCCAACCGGATCCTGAAATTTTTACACTGACTACTGAATACAAGTTTGATACCCTCGCCGCTCGTTTAAGGGAACTCGCTTATTTGAATAAGGGAATTAATTTAACACTTACTGATGAACGTGAAACCAATGAGGACGGCTCATTCGTTTCTGAGCATTATTTTTCTGAAGGTGGTCTGAAGGAATTTGTTAAATATCTTGATGGTATGCGTACCTCAATTATTCCTGAACCGATTTATGTGGAAGGAATTAAGCAGGGTATTCCTGTGGAGCTCGCCCTTCAGTATAATGATACCTATACAGAGAATGTTCACTCTTACGTGAACAATATCAATACTCATGAGGGAGGAACGCATGTTGCAGGATTCCGTCGCGGATTGACCCGTACGCTGAAAGCATATGCTGAGAAATCGGGTATGCTGAAGAATATGAAAGTTGAAATTACCGGTGATGACTTCAGAGAGGGTCTTACCGCAGTTATTTCGGTTAAAGTTCAGGAACCTCAGTTTGAGGGACAAACCAAAACAAAGCTGGGTAATAATGAGGTAATGGGTGCTGTTGATGTTGCAGTGGGGGAAATTCTCGGAAATTATCTGGAAGAAAATCCCCGCGAAGCAAAGATGATCGTTAATAAGGTGATCCTTGCCGCTACAGCAAGGGCAGCTGCACGTAAAGCCCGTGAAATGGTTCAGCGTAAGACGGTAATGGGTGGGTCCGGATTGCCGGGTAAGCTTGCAGATTGCGCTAATAATGATCCTGCCATGTGTGAACTTTACCTTGTGGAGGGAGATTCTGCGGGTGGTACCGCTAAGCAGGGGCGCGACCGTAATTTTCAGGCTATTCTTCCGCTGAAAGGTAAAATCCTTAACGTGGAAAAAGCAATGGAGCATAAGATCTATGAAAATGATGAGATCAAAAATATGTTCACTGCTATGGGGGTAAGCATCGGAACTGCTGATGATGCGAAAGCATTAAATATGGAAAAACTGCGTTATCACCGGATTATTATCATGACGGATGCTGACGTGGACGGTTCACACATCACCACATTGATATTAACTTTCTTCTTCAGATATATGAAGGAGCTGATCGAATACGGATATATTTATATTGCTGCGCCACCGCTATATATGGTGAAAAAAGGTAAAGAATTCCAGTATGCATGGACTGATGAACAACGTGATGCTGCTGTTCAGGCACTTAAGGGGGCAGGTAAAGAAGAAAGTGTGAATATTCAGCGATACAAAGGTCTTGGAGAGATGAACGCAGAGCAGCTATGGGATACCACACTGAACCCTGAAACACGGACACTCAGAAAAGTTACCATTGAGAATGCCGCTGAATGCGATCATATATTCTCCATGCTGATGGGCGATGATGTTGGTCCGCGCCGGGATTTTATTGAGAAAAATGCAAAATATGCCAGGATTGATATTTAACCCGGTCAATGAATTTAAAAAAGCCTTCAATTATTTTGAGGGCTTTTTTATTCTGGTATATATCGCAGATAAACAACAGCACTTACTTCCTTGCTGGATCTGATTATAACTTCATGTGCTTTTGCACCATCATAAACAATAAGATTAGAAGTGTTTGGAGGTATCTGACCCAGGTTTTCGGCATACATAATAATCTCATGCAATTCCATACTTCTGTTTAATCTGAGGGTATGAAAGGATGATTTATTCAGAATAGTCTGATTTCTGATAAAAGCCCTTCTGTTATAGTAAACTGAAACAATATCTCCATCTTCTTTGAGATAATCTTTAATTTCCAGCTGAATAACATTGTTTTGAACCTCAAGTACAATAGGACGGGCTAGCTTAGTTTGAAGAAAAACATTTGGATCTTTCCCGTCAAGTAAAATTTTACTGAGTATTTCCGGAGGAATATTTTTTACATTGGCTTGATTAAAACGCTGCAGGTAGGCGTTTCCCGGAAAACATTGAACCAGATTCTCGCCTGCACCTGTAAAGGTTCCTGTCAGGTTCTCCGTTTCATTTTCTCTACTTAGTCTTAACTTTAATTGTTTTATGCAAAGAAACCGGGTACTATCACTCGGGATTTTAGAATGAAGGATCTTCAGTTCACTAATGTTTAAAGCGTTATTATTAACTATACCTATGAAATCTAAAATACCTTCAGCACGAAGCGGATTATCCCTGAATAAATAAGCTTTCCCGTTTACAATATTCTGATCCTGATCTTTGATATGTAGTACATAGTTAACTTCCAATGCCGTAATATTTCTGACATCAGTATCCAGATATCCTATCCAAATTCCTTTCATATCTTGCCCCCGGGAGGATAAGCTGAGAATAGTCAGAATCAGGATAGCAAGTAGTTTCATGTTTTATCGCCTTATCTTCCTTTATTGGGTTGGAACCGCAATACTATAGTTGCCGATTTTTCTTTATCTGAAGTAATCATGATCTTATGTCTGGATTCTCCGTCGATCAGGATTAATTCTGAAGTATTTGGGGGTATCATGCCGAGATTTTCAGCATACATCAGAATTTCATGAGATTCAGTCTCAGGATTCAGTTTAAAATGAATGATGGATGGTCTTTTGGATATCCGGACGTTCCTGGCAAGTATGTTTCGGTTCAGGTAAACAGAAACAGTATCATTGTCTGCTTTCAAATAATCCAGAAGCTGCATCTGTAGTTCCGGATGATGTACAACAATTTCAGTAATCTTTTTGGGCTCTGTATTCAGGAATGTGGAATTAAAATCTGTTATTACAGGTAGTCCGGTCTGATTTGCAAAAGAATTTATATTAATCAGCGAATCCTTTTGTTCTTCGAAAAATTTATTTAATCCGTTTAGCGATCTGGACAGAATTACTTTTCCCGGAATGCAGAGGTCATTTATATTCTCTTTGCTATATCCGGTCCATTTCCCTTCAAGGTACTCGTAATCCTTATCCTGACGATAGCTAAGCGTAAATTTTTTGATGCAGGCAATCCTGTTTCGGGGTACAATGTCTTCTCTTATCCAGTCTAAACTTTCCGAGAGATAAACACTGTCTTTCTCAACATACCCTGAAAGCCCGATTCTTATTTTAATTTTATTTTCAAAAGTGGCGTATGAATCGCCCCATATATGTTTTCTGTGGTTTAAATCCAGCTCAAGGTCATAAAGATTACTGTACCCGCCGGGTTCCTGACTAACCTTTCCATACCACTTTCCACTTAAATTCTGCGAAAAGGCTGAACTAAATAATAATGATAAGAAAATGATTGTAAGCCATTTCATATCTAATATTTTAAAACAATTTAATGAATTAAAATAAATAAGTAAAGGCTTTTATTTGAATAGTTTAAGCTGAAGTTTGCCGTAGTTTATGATGGCATCGAATGATTGAAGTATATCGCCTCCGATAACCCCGATTATAGGCGGAAGATTCAGACTTATATAAGCCTGATTTATGGTAGAGAGGTCAAGTACTGCTGCTTCAAAGTTTTTAAGTTTAAAAGATCCGATTTTAATTGAAGGCAGGATAATAGTATGGCTTTCCATATTGTTAGTCCCAAGACCGGTGGAAAGCTTATCGGAGATAAGGAGCTCTCCGTCTGTAATATGCATTTCGATGCTTGTTTTATCAAAAACAGTTTTAGAGGCACCGGTATCCAGAACAGCTTTAAAGGGCTGTCCAAAAACAACAACTTCCACCAAAAGGTGGAAGCCGTCGTCGTGTAAGTTTAATAGTTCTAAAGGAACCTTTGTACTTTTCATCCAGAATCAGGATACTGAATTTAGATCAGATTTGAATCTTTCAATACCTGGTTCATATTTCTGACTGCATCTGCACTCTTATTGAATTCAGCCTGTTCGGTATCTGATAATTTGAAGTCCATGATTTTCTC
>JBAZHY010000245.1:0-4248 GCA_041652175.1 Pedobacter sp. | reverse complement strand
CCAATAGCGGCCAATACGAAACAAATAATACCTAACTCCAGAGTTTCCAGTTTAAAAAAGAATAAACCGGCACAGGAAATACTTCCGAGATAGGTAAAGAACTTCATGAAGATCTTTTTATTCCCTCTGAAATCGGCTATAGAAGAAAGGACGGGTAATAACAATGCCATAATCAGATAAGCCACTGAAAGTGCATAATTTGAAAGTGCAGTATTGGTAAAAACCCTGCCAAAAAAACTAACCTGGTCACCATGCTCTGCGGTAGTGGTGATAATGGTGTAATAAGCCGGGAATATGGTGGATGTAATAACCAGATTATATGCAGAATTGGACCAGTCAAACATGGCCCATGCATTTATAGTTGCTTTATTATTTCGCATTATAAAGAATAGAGGGATAGATTTTGCTTCAAAATTTTCAACTCAAAAATTGAAATTAATGATTTTAAATTAATCCGGCCCTAATATTTAAATTCAGTTTGGGTATCTGAACTAATTCATATTCCTGAGACTTGATGCCCCCGAATTATCTTTAATAATCTTACCGGGTTTACCCTTATACTCTACCTCACTTGCACCTGTTGAGTTTACTTCAAGTTCATTAATTACATTAATTTTTGAATGACTTGCCCCTGAACTATTGATGAGATATCGACCTACTACAAAATCAAAGGCATCAAGTGATCCCGCCCCTGTAAGCTCTATTTCATGAGTACCGGCCTGCCCCATCAGTACAATTTCTGAAGAACCGCTGGAGGATGTTCTCAGATTCGCAGCATTCAGATCCAGATTAACTTTGCTTGCACCCTGAAGGTCAAGATCAAAATCCTGAACATTTAATTTGCCATCGCTTTGAATTCCCACAGCTCCTGATCCTTCAACACCCTCAAAGTTAACAGAGCTTAGATAAACCGTAACATTACCGGGATCACAAAGCCCCCTATTCATATCAATGATCAGCTTATCCCCTTTCACTTCTGTATTGATCTCATCCTGAATATTATCATCTGCAAGAATCCTGATTGAATTCAGGGAATCCTGTTTTAATACCAGATTAATTGATCCACTGACTTCTACCCTTGTAAAGGGATCGGATTTGCGGTTAAGGGAAACCTGATTGCCGGAACCATCGATACAATCAATATTTGTGCAGGAGATCAGCAAATTAACTGACAATACTAATCCTGAAAGTATAACACCGGTTTTCATAATTTTTTATTGTTTGACAATACTTTTGATCTTTATGTTACATCTGAACAAAAATCAGACTATTGAGTACCCGATTTTCTGGCATCTGCCTTTATTCACGGATATTTCAGAGATAATAATATTCTCCGTTAACTTTAATCGTACCTGCATCCAGTAAAATCCGGATGATCTCAAGCTTCTCCTTATCATTTCCAATATGGATTGATTCAACAAGTTGGTTCAGGTGTAATGGATTCTTACTTAACTCATTCAATATCAATTTTATAATCTGGTCATTATAAGTAACTTTCTTAGTCCTTCTTTTATTTTCAAGACAAACATCACAAATACCACATAGAGGAGCATGACTCTCATTGAAGTATCTCAGAATTTGCTGACTACGGCACTCGGGTTCTTCTGCATAAGCTATAACAGATTGGATCTGCCCTTTGTAAATTTGAAACCTCTCCGACAGATATTTACTATCAATATACATATTTTTACTATCAACTCTCGGAATTACAAAGTAAAGATGAGGTTTATCGGTTTGCTCTTCATAGCTGATCAATTCCATTGTTTTTAATTTGTTCAGCATACTGATCACATCTGTCCTGCTCATACCGGTCCTTTTGGCAAGATCACTTTCCTTAATACCTGTCGGGCGGTCAAAAACACCTCCATAAGAACGTAACAGGATCTTAATAAAATGATCGTATGCCGGTTGCTGGACCTGAAAACGATAAAGATCTTCCTGACCATAAAGTACCTGAACCCTGGAAGGAAGATACACGGTTTCACTTAAAACAAGATATTCATCATGTTCGAGAAATTTAAGTGCATGCAGGGTTCTGACCGGATCGTGTTTAAACCGATTACAGAATTCTGCCAGATCAAACTCAAGAGTTAAGCCTTCCCCGGCTCCGTAAGCAAGCTGGTAGTAATTTCCAAGATTGTGATATATCTGCTTAATCTCATCCAAAGAAGGAAAATGCTGTTCAAGGCGCTTCTGAAGTAAAAGCTTGTCCGACACATTGTATAACAAAACGGCATACGCTTTCAATTCATCTCTGCCTGCCCTTCCGGCTTCCTGATAATAAGCTTCCAAACTTTCAGGCAGATCAAGGTGTACCACAAAACGCACGTCAGGTTTATCAATTCCCATCCCGAATGCATTGGTTGCCACCATCACCTTAACCTCTGAATTCTTCCAGGCAGATTGTTTCTTCATTCTGGATGGAGTATCCAGTCCGGCATGATAAAAATCAGCTGAAATACCCTGTATATTCAATTGACGTGATACTTCCTGAGTCTCACGTCTGTTTCGCACATAAACTATACCACTACCACTTACATTTTTAGCAACGGATAGTAATTTTCTGAATTTATTTTCTTCATTATAGACCAAATAACTCAGATTTTTCCTTTCAAATGATTTTCTGAATACCTGTGCATTCTTAAAATCCAGTTTATCCTGAATATCCGCTGCAACCCTTTCTGTAGCCGAAGCGGTTAAAGCAAGAACGGGAATATCAGGATGTAGTTCTCTTAGCTCCGGAATATGCAGGTAAGGGGGCCTGAAATCATATCCCCATTGGGATATACAATGTGCTTCATCAATAGCGATGAGGTTAACATTCATATGTCTGATCCTTTCCCTGACCAGCTCAGACAATAATCGTTCAGGTGATAAATACAGAAATTTAAAATCACCATAGATACAATTATCCAGTGCAATATCCACTTCTCTCTTACCCATACCCGAAATGATAGCCATAGCCTTAATTCCTCTTTCCTTAAGGTTTTCAACCTGATCACGCATAAGGGCAATAAGAGGGGAAACAACAATACAAATACCGGGTTTATACAGAGCAGGAATTTGAAAACAAAGTGATTTACCACCACCTGTAGGCATTAATGCAAGTGTATCCTTACCTTCTAAAACAGATTGAATAATATCCTCCTGAAGCGGTCGGAAGTTAGAAAAACCCCAATATTTTAACAGGATATTATGTACCGTCATAGATTAGATTTGTATTCAAATTAAAATTGGCATTGGTTTTACCAAATGGCAAAGACTATCAAAACTATGAATAATTGCTAAATTGCGGGTTCAATAATACAAATACATGAAGAGATCAGTTTTGTTGGCACTCAGTGTCATTTTTGCATCACCGCTGCTGGCTCAGCAAAGTTCCAAATGGAATATTGAAAAGCCTGCGGGACCTTCAAAAACAGTTTCGTTTCAAACCAATGAAGGAACATGGATGAACCTTGATGTAAGTCCGGATGGTCAGGAAATAGTATTCGATTTACTGGGGGATATTTACAAAATGCCGATCAGCGGAGGTAAAGCTACATTACTTGCAGGTGGACTGGCATCAGAAGTTCAGCCCCGATATAGTCCTGACGGAAAGTTCATTTCATATACCAGCGATAAAGACGGAGGTGATAATATATGGATAATGAACGCTGACGGAACCGGTAAACGTGCAATTACAAAGGAAAATTTCAGACTTTTAAATAATGCCGTATGGACACCTGACAATCAGTATCTGATTGCAAGAAAGCATTTTACAAGCGGTCGTTCTCTCGGTGCAGGAGAAATTTGGATGTATCATATTGCAGGAGGTGGTGAAGGAGTTCAGCTTACTAAACGTAAGAATGATCAGCAGGATGCCGGGGAACCTGAAATTTCACCAGATGGCAAGTATGTTTACTTTTCTGAGGATGTTAGTCCGGGCCCGCTTTTTCAATACAACAAAGATCCTAACGGCGAAATATATAATATCCGTCGTTTGAATCGTGAAACAGGGGTAATAGAGACTGTTGCCGGTGGCGACGGAGGTGCTGTTCGTCCTCAAATTTCACCTGATGGCAAATTCCTCGCTTTTGTAAGAAGGGTCCGTTTAAAGTCTGAGCTATTTATTCAGGATCTGCAAACAGGTGAGGAATGGCCGGTTTATGATAATTTAACTCATGATATGCAGGAAGCCTGGGCAATTTTTGGACCATATCCTAATTTTTCATGGACACCGAACGGCAAAAATATTATTTTCTATGC
>JBAZHY010000244.1:0-4274 GCA_041652175.1 Pedobacter sp. | reverse complement strand
ATCGGTTAAAAGCTGATTGAGTTCCGTCAGTTTGGGCTTGAAATAGGAGATGAATTCCCGGCATCTTTCTTCGAATCCAACCGGAAGATCATAAAATAACCCACCAACCCAGATATAATTATACAACATTCTTGATCCTGAAGCCCATTCCAGCATGTTCATGATATGCTCCCGATCACGGAAACACCATAAAAATGGTGTAAAGGCACCAATATCTATACCATAGGTGCCAATTGCAATAAGATGTGACGCAATTCTATTGAGCTCACAAACTAAAACCCTTATATATTCAATTCTTTTAGGAATCTCTTTATCAATACCTAACATACGTTCAACACCCATAACATAGGCATGATCATTGTTCATAGATGCGAGATAATCCATCCTGTCTACAAACGGGATGATCTGAAGATAACTCAGACTCTCACAATGCTTCTCAAAACATCTGTGCAGATAGCCCATATGAGGGATAACCTCTTTCACTATTTCGCCGTCAGTAATCAGTTCAAGTCTTAAAACACCGTGTGTAGATGGATGCTGAGGACCCATGTTAAGGATCATTTCCTCCGGTTGAAGATTCTCTGTTAAAAGATCATATCTGGTTTTGTTTACCTGCATGATTTAATTTTTAATAAGGGATATGATCAGTTTATTTTGATTCCTTTATATTCCTCGGCTGCCTGATAGTCTTTTCTTAAAGGATAACCCTCCCAGTCATCAGGTAAGAGTATTCTCCTCATATCGGGATGTCCTTCAAACATGATTCCAACAAGATCGTAAGCTTCGCGCTCATGCCATTCGGCAGTATGCCAAACACTTGAAACTGAATGAAAAACAGGCAGGTTTTCTAAATCTCTGCGATGTTCCTTGACTACTTTTAAAACTAATTGTCTGTTATATGGAATGGAAGCAAGATGATAAACTACCGAGAATTTATTATTTTCAACTCCATGGTCTATGCCGCTAAGACAGGAAAGAAAATCAAACCAGGTTTTTTCATTATCCCTTAGCTCTTCGCATATTTTAACTATCATCCCCGGGTTGACCAATATTGCAGGTTGCAAACCTGAAGTTTCTGTACCGATAATAGAATCTGTACCAAACTTATCAGTTATAAGGGTCTTTATTTCATCAAAAGTCATCATGTGATCAGGGTGCCAGACGGACTATTTTCCAGCTTTGTTTATCAGCTTTTTTATATACAATTCTGTCATGCAATCTGCTTGGGCGTCCTTGCCAGAATTCAATAACCTGTGGTTTTACAATATAGCCTCCCCAATGTGCCGGTTTAGGTATCGGTTTATCTGCATAATATATTTCAGCCTCTTTCCAGTTTTTTTCCAGTTCGTCTTTAGTTTCTATTATCTGACTTTGTGGGGAAACTAATGCACCTATACGACTTTCTTTGGGTCTGCTGTTGAAATAACGTTCTGATTCTTCTTTACTTAGCTTTTCTACCGTTCCTTCAATCCGAACCTGACGCCCGAGTTCAGCCCAATGAAATACAAGGGCTACAACGGGGTTTTTCGCGATTTCCTTGCCTTTTGCACTCAGATAATTGCTGTAAAATAAAAAGCCCCGGTCTTCGTACCCTTTTAATAAGACAATACGTGCACTGGGCTTCCGATCTATGCTTGTTGTGGCAAGTGTCATTGCATTAGGTTCATATATGCCTGCATCCATGGCTTCTTTGAACCATTTACCAAATTGTTTGATAGGATCCTTCGCTACATCTCTTTTGGATAATTTTTCAGAACTGTAATCCTGGCGAAGATTCTCAATTGTTTCTTTCTTTACTGACATGCTGAGTTTTTATAATCTGAAATTGAACAGATATGGTCTGTGATACAAACTTAATAAATGCACCTTGTATTCTCTCATTACAATTATTAATAGCCTTAATTTGTAAATTAGTATGACAATAAACCTAATCTACTGCTAAATATGTTAAGTCCGGTAAAACCAAAAAGAGGAAATCTGCTTGTTTCTGAACCATTTATGTTAGATCCAAACTTTAAAAGGTCTGTCGTATTGCTTGTTGAATATGAAGAGCCTGGTGCTGTTGGTTTTGTTTTGAACCAACGCAGTAATCTGATTCTGAATGATCTGATCGATGGAATAAGCCTGATTGATTTCCCGGTTTATATAGGTGGTCCTGTAGCTAATGACAGTCTGCACTTTGTTCATTGCTGTTATGAGAAATTAAACAGTGGCGTAGAACTCAGGGATGGGATATACTGGGGAGGAAATTTTGAAACTCTGAAAATCCTTCTTAAAAACAACGAAATAGAGCAGGATGAAATTAAATTCTTTATAGGATATTCCGGCTGGTCCGAAGGTCAGCTTGATCAGGAAATTAATGAAAACTCCTGGCTGGTCAGTAATAAGTTCAATCCTGAAGTTATTTTTGTGCAGGATGAAGAGAACTTATGGCGCGAAGTTGTAATCGGGCTTGGACCCAAATATGCTCATATTGCAAACTTTCCAGAGAACCCGCAATGGAATTGAAGTAATCTGTTGTCTGTTACCAATTAGCTGATCGATGTCAATTGTCAACTGTCAATTGTCAACCCTTCTCCATTTCTCTGGCACTTTCAAGTACCTTATTCTTTAATTCTTCTTTATAATTAAGCAGTCTTTGTGAAAGGACTTCATCAGAAGTTCCTAATATTTGTGCAGCAAGGATTCCGGCATTTTTGGCGGCATTTAAGGCTACGGTAGCAACCGGAATCCCGTTTGGCATTTGAAGTATTGATAATACAGAATCCCAACCGTCAATTGAATTGGATGATTTTACCGGTACCCCGATAACCGGAATCTGAGTAATAGAGGCAACCATGCCCGGAAGATGAGCGGCACCACCGGCACCTGCAATAATTACCTTTAATCCTCTTCCGGCTGCCGATTTAGCATATTCAAACATCCGCTCAGGTGTACGATGTGCAGAAACTACAGTAATTTCGAAATCAACACCCAGATCTTTTAAGATATCAGCAGCATCCTGCATGACGTTCAGATCTGATTTACTCCCCATAATTATTCCAACCTGAATATTTTTAGTAGTAGATTTTGAATTACTCATTTTATATTTAATTTATTTATATACAGATGATTGTAATAACCACCTAAGCTTTTACTTTGATTGTATTCTGTACAAATCTTGCCTTTTCAATAGCCTTATCCCTGTCATTATCGAGAATAGTAACATGTCCCATTTTACGGAAAGGTTTGGTTGTTTTTTTGCCATACAGATGGATATAGACTCCGTCAATATCCATAATCTCATTTAATCCTTCGTACTCCGCCGGACCTTCAAATCCTTTTTCGCCCAGCAGATTGATCATGACAGCATTGCTGATGGTACGGGTATCGCCCAAAGGTAAATTGAAGATGGCTCTCAGCATTTGTTCATACTGCGAGGTATAATTACCCTCAATACTCTGGTGGCCGCTGTTATGGGGGCGCGGAGCAATTTCATTAACCAGAATGTCACCATCAGGGGTAAGGAAAAGCTCCACAGCAAGTATACCAACGATCTTCAGGTCTTCTGCAACTTTAACTGCTAATTGATCAGCCTTCTGAAGAATTTTCTCATTCAGCGTAGATGGAGAAATTAAAAACTCTACAAGGTTGGCTTCCTGATTAAATTCCATCTCAACGCAAGGGAATGTTTTGATCTTTCCATCTTCATTTCTTGCTACGATCACAGATAATTCTTTTTCGAAAGGTATCAGATCTTCTACCAGATTAGGCTCAGTAAATGCTTTTTCAAGATCCGCCTCATTTCTGATCACATTTACACCGCGACCATCATATCCGTCCCTTCTGAGCTTTTGAATATAAGGAAAAGATAAATTTGCTTCAAGCAGCTCCTGCTTATTCTTAAAAAGCCTGAATGATGCAGTCTGGATATTATTTTCTTTGAAGAATTGCTTTTGAATTCCTTTATCCTGGATCAGCCTGATGACACGCGATTGGGGAAAGACTTTTACCCCTTCCTCTTCCAGTTTTTCTAGTGCGTCTACATTGACTTTTTCAATTTCAATTGTCAGTACATCAACCTGCTTGCCAAAATTATAAACAGCCTCGTAATCTGTTAAAGAACCATGAACAAACTTCTTACATAAATCCTTACATGGAGCATGAATATCCGGATCCAGAACGTATGTGGTAATATTATAATTGATGGATTCCTGAATCAGCATGCGTCCTAATTGTCCGCCACCTAATATACCAAGCTTCAGGTCACCGTAAAATGATTTCATAGGGTAAAT
>JBAZHY010000243.1:0-4283 GCA_041652175.1 Pedobacter sp. | reverse complement strand
TTGAATTCCGGAAGGGGAAACTTGATCCGGTATTCAGAGACAGCCTTGTACAGCGTGGATTTGAGCTTTATGTCAGGACCAACGACAGGCAGTTTTTTAATCTGGGAAGTAAATATGCATTTACATTAAATGGTGTTAAGTTAAACAGTTATTCCAATTTCTGGTTTTTCAGAGGGACTATGGATATGGCCGGTAATTCTCTGGGACTGCTCAATCAGATTATAAAGTTTGACAGGGATGCAGATGGGTATAGAAGAATATTAGGATTGCCTTACCAACAATATATTAAAACTGAAATTGATCTTCGGTACTACCGCTCGCTTGGTGGAGAAAGACAGTTTGTGGCAAGAATTAATCCCGGAATAGGTATAGCTTATGGAAATAGCGATCAGCTTACTTTTGAAAAGAATTTTTTTGCAGGTGGGTCAAGTGGGGTCAGAGCCTGGCAGGCACGCACCTTAGGTCCGGGTAATTACAACAGAGCGGTTTTAGGATCTGACGGTAAAGCTGATACTTTGAGGTTAAACCTCCGGAATCTTGATCAGTTGGGAGAAATTAAATTTGAGGCAAATTTAGAATATCGTTTTAAGATTGCAGATAATATTCTTAATGCAAAGGTTAAGGGAGCAACATTTGCAGATTTTGGTAATGTCTGGCGTAGAGAGAAAGCTGTTGAAAACCCCGGGGGTGAATTCAGATTCAATAAATTTCTGAATCAATTGGCAATAGGTGTAGGAGCTGGATTACGGTTTGACCTAAACTATTTTGTTTTTAGGTTGGATGCCGGATTTAAAGTTAAAGACCCTCAGTTTACCGGCTCGGATCAATATGTAATAAAACATTTATTTAATAAAAAGGACTTTAAGCAGGAGTATAAATCCACTCACCGCCCTGATATTTATCGTTTTGTTCAGTATAATTTCGGTATAGGAATGCCTTTTTAAGAATAAAATTGATTACTTATGAAAGCAGGCCTTTTATGGATCTGCTGAAATTGAATCAGTAATTTTTCAATTAAAATCGAACTAAATTCCTCAGACCATCAAATATCGTCTCAATAAACATCGATAGGTTTAATCCATTTGTTGAGTTAAAGAAAAAAAGAAGTATTAATATAATTCCTACGATAATAATCAGTTTTCGAAAAAGAAAAATTATTATTAAAATACTAACAGGAATAATTACCAGAATTAGCCAGCTGATCTCTATCGGATTTAAGTTTCCATTTTTGCTGAATATATAATACAATTTACCCTGTGTTCCGGCCTCATTCTTATGTCTCAGGTAAATAAATGTAGACTCATTAATTTCCTGCTGAAAGATGGTTATTCCATCATTGAAATTCAGTTCTTTATTAAAACCATTCATATTAAATTGAAAGGTTCCATCAATATTCTTCATTAATTTCCCCTGCTTATCTGTTGCAATGATGCTTAGCTTGTTGTTTTGGGACTCATTTCCCTTCACAATAAAATTGCTGATCTCAATTTTCTGAGGAATAATAACTTGCTTATTGATCGCAAAGGCAGATCCGTAAGTGGAAATCAGTATAAAAGCTGCATTGATTAATTTTATGATCCTGTACTTCATTCAAATGAACGTTTATTATAGATGAGGAATCCAATATGAAACATAATACCATATCTTTTCTGAGCATCATCGTAATAATTATAACTCAGACTGATTGGTCCCGCCAGAGTATTGTATACAAAACCGGCAGTATAGGCGAAATGTTGTTTGGTAAAAGATCTGCCATAAACCACAGATTGAAGATTATCGACTTCAAATTTTTTAACAGGTTGAAAAATAAAACCCTCGGCCCGAAAATCAAGATTCTTTTTTAAATGAAATACATTTTTTAATCCTAATGCACCATAACTATTCGCCCTGAAGTTTTCGAGATAAAGCGATTTCGAATCTTGCAATGGGTTAAATGTCGGTGCACTTAGCAGGGAACCTTTGAATGTAGTAAAAAGTGGTTTATTTGATAGTACAGCTTCAGCAAGATAGCCGAATGAATATTTTTTTGAATTGATTACATAATTTTCTCCTTTAATTATTGCTTTATACCAGTGTCTTTTATTCTGACTTTGGGTAATCAGATTATACTCTATCTCATTCCTGTAGATGTTCCCGGGCGTATATTCTTCGGTTCCCGAAAATAGTTGAAAATCCATTTCAATTGAAGACCCTTTACTTGCATATTGTCTTCGGTTCAGTGAACTTCTCCTGAAGCTTATCGAATTTAAAAAACCGTTGAAACTGCTGAGATCCAATATGTCTCCATAGCTGAAGTTTTGATTCGGACTGTATTGATCATTAAAATTAATAAATCCAGTCTGAACTTCAAGTTTGCCGTTTTTGTTAAATGGAATTCCGAATTTCATTACTATCCTGCGATCAGATTGCTCTATAAAAGCGGGTTTTACACTCTCAATGAAAATCTGACTTTTGTTAAAGTAATTCCAGTGGTTATAGGTTAATTCTGTTTCCAGATACATAGGGATCTTTGCCGGAATATCAACCCGGGCAGTTGCCTGTCCTGATTCATAAAATCCACCGGCATAGAAATTAGTGGAAAAGGTGTATGATTTTTTTCTTAGATAATTATACTGTAAACCTACATAGGCATTACTGATAGGTCTGGTTGAAATCGCGCCACCAAAATCAATTTTAAAACTTTTCTGAGGTTGTACCTGCAATTCAAAATTGGTGGTATTGTTTTCTTTATTATAGTTTATGCGTGGATAAACGGTCTCAAAATTATCGTCAGCTACCAGCTTATAATATCCTTTTCTGACTTCTTCAAGACTTTTTTCATCTTCAACTGTACTAAGAATAACTTTCTCAATATATTTTTTCTGCATACTATTGATTCCGCTTGCACTGATACTGCTAAACTTCAGTTTGGGTAAAACCGATTTGAATTCCATTCTACGTTTATCCAGATCAGCTTTAGATGTTCGTCTTGTAATAGCAGTTCTGATGGAACTCATGTCAGCCATTGCAGCATCATAACCCTTTTTTATAATCTCAGCTACAGGAGTAAAATTCGTGGTGTTGTATTCAGACAAATCAGGCTGAATGTATGTCCCGTTTTTTCCGATAGACGTTGAATCGGATTTTGAAAGAAACATATACATCAGAAAACGATTCATCAGCTTCTCATCATTTTCTTTTGGATATTCATTAAATATTTTAGACGAAACATTAGTCCCGATGATATAATCCGGTTTAAAATCGTTCTTCATCACATCTACAGGAAAGTTATTATAGAGCCCTCCGTCAAATACATATTTGTCATTCACTCTAACCGGCCGGTAGACTAATGGTACGGTAAATGTACCTCTGACTGCTTCCGCGAGATTTCCAGAACTTACGGGGATCATCTTTTGTGAAAACACATCAGCTACAATACATCTGAACGGAACAAAGAGATTGTTAAAATCATCTTTTGCAATAGCTGAAGCCTTTCCATAGAGCTCGAGCAAAGCGAAATTTAAGGGTACATCATTGATCAGATTTGATCGCAGCCTTACATGAAACCCCGTATCAATTTCAAGTTTTGCAGTAATAAAAGAAGGATTTTCAGCCTTTTTATTGAAGAAATAACGGTATTCACTTTTAAAATTGCCGCTCACCCAGTTTTGAAAGTCCTCAGTAAGGGCAATCTCTTCAATTTCTTCGGGGCTATATCCGGCGGCATACATGGCGCCTACAATTCCGCCCATGGATGTGCCTACGATATAATCTACCGGGATATTGTTCTCTTCAAGAGCTTTTAAGACGCCGATATGAGCCAGGCCTTTTGCACCACCGCCACTGAAAACAAGCCCTACTTTTTGGGCATTTGCGGTAAGCATACAAATCAGAAGCAAAAGCAAAGAGGCAGATCTTTTCATATATCTGACTCAAAAGTAAGCTTTTTAGAAAACAATCAGTTTAGCATTCTGATTGTTAATGTTTTAAATAAATGGTTTTATTTGTCGTTAGCCACGTGGATCAGATTGACCGACTTTTCTTTACTCATTAATTTGTATGCCCTGTTGTGATGATTTGCCCCGGTCAGAACAATGATTCTTTTACCTTTATTTTTTAATGCAATAGCTCTGATATTATCAGCAATTCTCTGATCCCGTTTTACCTGAAAATCATCATAATATTGATAGGGGGTATTACTCAGAACCGCTGTTTGACCAATGGTAAATTCTTCAGTTAATGCATCATATGTACCTTCCATTAGTTCATTTGCGCTTAAATTTGCCATCATTTCGCTGCGTTTA